>CAYWOV010000001.1:0-42944 GCA_964459965.1 uncultured Planctomycetaceae bacterium
CGCCACCACGGCCACGCTGGCAAACTACCCCACCACGGCCAGCGTGTCGGGGTCCCTTGCAAGCTATTTTCCTTCGTCGGGAACAACGGCCCTTGCGACCACGGCCAGCCTGTCCAACTATTTTCTTTCGTCCGGCACTCCGGCCTTCGCCACCACGGCCACGCTGGCGAATTATCCCACCACGGCCAGCGTCTCGGGATCGCTTGGAAGCTATCCCACCACGGCCAGCGTGTCGGGATCCCTCGGAAACTATCTGACCACAGCCGCGGCCAGCAGCACCTACGCGCCGGCCGGCCAGGTGATCGTCACGCACGCCGGCGGCACGCAGACGCCCTACGTCTCGGCCGGCACCACCGACGCCGCCCGCGGCGCGGCACTGACGGCCGCCTTTGCCGCGGCCACGACGGGAGAGGCGATCGCCATCGGCCCGGGCAGCTATTCCATCAGCTCCTCGCTCTGCATTCAGCAGGGGCAAACCGTGATGCTCAACGGGGCCACGATCTACAACACGGCCAACGCCAACGACGTCTTTTCCGCCCCCGGCAGCCAATTCACCGGCACGCCCAACTGGCGGCTCTGCGGCAACGGCCAGGTGATCGGCTCCAGCAGCGCCGCGGCCACCACCATCAGCGGCACGGCGACCGGCGCGGCCGTCGCTGCGGCCTCCTGGAGCCCGACGAGTCAATGCGGCCTCCGCGTGGGCGGCCTGGAGGGCAATTTTACCGTCGAAGGCATCAGCTTCGCAAATTTCGGCGGCTGCGGCATTTGCCTCTCCTGCTCCAACGGCGCGGCCGTCGGCTTTCCCATCGTCCGCGGCGTGACGGTGACGAACTGCACCTTCGGCATTTCGCTCCCCAGCGGCGTTTCGGAAGGGGCGGAGTACACCAGCATTTCCTCCTGCGTGCTCTTCGCCAACACGATCAATCTCTACGTCGCCTGCGGGAATTTGGAGACCACGGGCTCGGTCATCAGCAGCGCCGGGCTCTGGGGCGTATACCTCGACTCGGGCTCAAACGACGGGCATGGACTCCTCAGCGGCTGCGAGATCAACCACAACAATTTGCTCCAGGCCAACGGCGGCGGCGGCATCTATGACGGCGTCGGCGACAACGGCTTTACCATTTCCGGCTGCCACCTCTTCTACTCGCCCATCACGCTCTACTCCGCCGGCGGCCTGCGCATCATCGGCTGCATCATCGGCAACACCACCAGCCCCAGCGTGGTTCCCGCGGTCACTTTTTTGGGCGGCTACCCCGACAACGGCGGCTACAACACGATCGAAAACTGCTGGTGGTTCACCAGCGAGCCCACCTTCAGCGACCAGGCCTACCCGGTCGGCTTGCCGTACCTCACGCTGCGGAACAACCGCACCGGCGCGTCGAATACCAGCACCAGCAACACCGTGCAGCCGGCGGCCAGCTTTACGAGCGTGACCGAGACCTCTCCCACGCTCTTGCGCCTCAACCAGGCCGCGCCGCAGACGGTCAGCGGAGGGATGCCCACCTTCAGCGGCGGCCTGATCGGCAGCCTCTACGATGCGGGCGGCTTTTCCAGCCCGCAGTACCCGGCGGACGACAACGCCAGCACGGGGGTGGTTGCCGTGCAGTCCTCGACCAGCGTCATCAGCACGGGCGGCGGCAACGACTACTCGCCCGCGCCCTACATGGTCTGGCCGGACAGCAACCTGAACATCAACCAGACGGCCATCACCAGCGGCACGGCCGGCTGGATGGCCCCCTGGGGCAACGCCTCGAACCAATGCGTCCATATCGCCTTGCCCGCGCCCGCGGTGATTACCAGCTTTACCTACGAGAACGGCAACAATCAAAACGGCGGCAACAACGTCTGGGGCGTCAACGGCTACGTCTTGATGGGATCAAATACCCTGGGCACCAGCGCCGCCTCGGGCTTCAAAGACGTGTCCTTCGCCTCCAGCGCCGATTCGGCCTGGACCACGCTCAGCTCCGGCAGCCTCCAGCAGAACACGGCGACCACGGGAAGCAACCTGCAATCGATCTCCTTGAGCAACACGGCGGCCTACCAATATTACCGGCTGAAGTGCATCAACAACTTCGGCGACAACAACGGCCTCTGCATCCGCCGCTTCACGCTCAACACCAGTACGCTGCCGGCGCTGTCGCACGACAGCAGCAACCGCATCCTCTACGCCTCCGGCGGCACCGCGGCGGCCATCAATTACGCCAGCGCCGGCACCGTGGCGATCGCCGGCGCCATTGCCCAGACCAGCGCCCCGGCCACGATCAACGGAACCTCCGGATCGCTTACCTGGATCGAGCCCGACCAGGGCGCGGCCGACAAGCGGCTGAATGTGTACCTGAACGCCTTCCAGGGATCGGCCACGATCACGTTTCCCACGGCCTTTAGCGCCGCGCCCTACCTCGATGGCAGTTCGGCGGCCACGGCCGTGGCCACGGCGACCAGCTCGACGTTGACGATTTCGTCCACCGCCTCGGCTGCCAGCGGCTGGATTTTCTTGCGGGGGAATTAGCGATGGCTGTCGGCGCGCAGTTGGATTACCTCACCGGCGTCAGTGGCGAGACCTGGTATGCGGTCTTTCGCAACAAGCTGGGGCAGCTCTGGAACGGCTCGGCCTACGTCGCCGAGACCACGCTTTCGACCGCCGGGTTGGCCGCGGCCTATACGTCCGGCGCCGTTTTGCTTCCCGAACTCCTGACCAGCGACGCGGGCGGCACGGGCCATTACCAGGCCACCGCCATGCCGTCGGCTTGGGCCGACGCGCGGCTCTATCAGGCGGCGCCGTCGCCCGGTGCGGTGATCGGAGGAGCCGCCTCGCCGGCGGTAATCGCCAACGACGACGGCACCGTCCCCCTGCCGGCCAGCGGCTCCATGCCGGAGAGCGCGAAGACCAACCAATTGCAGTTCGACGGCGGCGGCAACGTCTACGCCAATACGCCCACGCCGCTTTTGGGCGTGTTGGTTTCCGGAGCAGGCAACGCAGCCTATAACGGCTTCTACTGGCCCGGCGCGATGAGCCGAAGCGGAGAGGCAAACTACATCCTCACGCCCGGCAGCCCCAGCAGTCCCACCATCAGCGGCAGCGCCGGCGGCTTCGTGCTCACCTCGACCGAGCTCGGCGCGCCCGAGTGGACCAACGGCGGCCAATCGGTCTTTGGCAACTATGCGCCCACCTCCGGCGGGGCGACGGGGATCGTGAGCGTGATTCCGCTGGTGCAGGGCGGCCTGGCCACGGCCAGCAATCAGACGACGATCCTCGACACGCTGGCCACGATCAGCGCGCGCACGAACCTCCTCACCGGCGGCAATCTGGCATTGGTCAGCGGCATCGGACCCAGCGGCGTGCTGGAGCTGTATAAATACGCTTGGTACGACGAATCAACCGGGTTGATCACCATCACCAACCCCGGCAATTGGCCGGCGTTCGCCGCGGGCAGCACGGCCACGCTGGTGATTTGGCAACTCTCCGCGCCCGATACGGCACTGCTGAGCGAGCCCGGCATCATCGTCGACGCCAATACCATCACCTTTGCGCCGGCGATTGCCGACATGGCGGTGCTGCAGATCGCGCCCAACCAATATGGCTATGCCGCGATCGTGAACCAAGGCGGAGATGCTACCAAGCCCTGGCCGGTGGCCACCGGCGGCGTGGTGGTGGGCCATGGATGATGTGGGCAATTGCAATACAACCCAGCTAGGGGGGCGGCAGCCCGGTTCAGTGGCGCGAGCGCGCGCAAAAAAGGTACTTCCAGGCCCCGGCCGGCCGCGAGGTTTCCCACCATGGGGGCGCGCGGCCAACCTATAGTCCTTCCTTCCAGATCGAAGCGGTGAAATGCAGATCCGAGATCGGGTAAAAGAACTGCGGCGCGTGCGCGCCGGCGACCTGGCGCCAAACCCCCGGAATTGGCGGCCGCACCCGGAAGCACAACAGAATGCGCTGCGGGGCGTGCTGGCCGAGATCGGCTATGCCGACGCGCTTCTTGTCCGGGAGTTGCCAGACGGCCGGCTGGAAATCGTCGACGGCCACATGCGGGCCGAGACCACGCCCGATGAGATCGTGCCGGTCCTGATTCTGGACCTGGACAACCTCGAGGCCGACAAGTTGATGCTGGTGCTGGACCCCTTGGCGGCGATGGCCGAGGCGAACAGCCAGTCGCTGGCAAGCCTACTGGGAGAGATCGAGACGCAAAGCCCAGCCATACAGAAAATGCTCGACGATCTGGCGTTGGAGCACCGCATCAACCTCGAGGCGGAAGGGCTGACCGACCCCGACGAAATCCCCGAACCGCCCGACGAGGCGATCACGCATCCCGGAGACCTGTGGATCCTGGGCGATCACCGGTTGTTCTGCGGCGACCTTTGAAATTGGGGTAAGGGTTCAACGCACAAGCACACATGAGCCAGGTTTTCGGAAACAAAGCAAGCGGAATGCAGAATTCTCGGCCCGGATTGATGTAATTCTTCTGTAATCGGTGGGTTGGAAAAGGCTCGTCGATGACTAACCATGGTGCTGATCCACAGCGACGCGGTTCGAAGAAGCCCCGAGCCTCACGGAAGGCACCTAGTGAATGCCGTCATGCTCCCAGCGGCCATCGCTTGAAGCGGTCAAGGCCGCAAAAAAAAAACTGAAGACGCAGCTCGCGGCCTTGCGGGACCTTGCCGGCCCCGGCTCGACGCGCACCATCGAGGAGATTCGCAGCGATGATCGCCAGCGCAAGAAGCAAGAGCGCAAGTCCGCCTCGATCGTGGCGATTCCTCCCTGCGCCAACCGGCGGCGGCGGAATCGACTGGAGAAAGACGATGCGGCCTGGCTCCGCTGGTATTGCGACGATCCATGCTGGCCGCAGCGGGCCAGGTTTTGGTACGATTTCACCGGCCAGCAATTGGAGATGATTGCGGCCATCCGGGAGGCGATTGTGAACGGCGGTGACCAGTCGATCGCGGCGTCGCGCGGCGAGGGGAAGACGAAGCTCTTCGAGCGGACGCTCTTGAAGCACGTCCTCAGCGGCGCCGTGTCCTTCGCCGTCCTGTTCGGCGCTACCGGCAGCAACGCCGAGGATTCTTTGGATTCGATCAAGCACACGCTCGAGACGGGCGAGCGTCTGCGTGCCGATTACCCGGAGGTCTGCATCCCGATCGTCTCTCTGGAAAACACGCCGAACCGGGCCCACTACCAGGTTGTCAGCGGCAAGCGCCACGATAACGGAAAGCCCTACGAGGGCGTTTCCAGCCGCTTTTCCTGGTGCGGGCGCGAGATCATCCTGCCCCGCGTGCCCGGTTCGCCCTCGGCCGGCGCCATCATCGCCACCCGCGGCCTGGATGCCGCGGTCCGCGGCCTCAATAAGTTTTCCAGCCGCGTCGACGTGGCCGCCATCGACGATCCGGACACGGAGGAGACGGTCAACAACCCGGAGCAGGCCGCCAAGCTGGAAAAGCGGATCGACATGGCGATCGCCGGCCTGGGCGGACAGCAGCGCTCCGTGGCCCGCGTCATGCTGACCACGCTGCAGCGCCGCGAGTGCGTCTCGGCCAAGTTCACCGACCCGAAACAAAAGCCCTCCTGGAAGGGCAGGCGTTTCCGTTTCTTAGTAACACCGCCCGATCGGCTGGATCTCTGGGAAGAGTACGTTGAGCTGCGGCAACTCGACTTTCAGGGCGACGATCCATTGGCGCGGCGTTCCCACCGGTTTTATGTCGATCGCCGCGCCGAGATGGACGCCGGCGCCGTGGTGGCCAATCCGCATCGTTACAACGGCGAACTTCTACCCGACGGCAGCCAGACGGAAGTCTCGGCCCTCGAGCGCTACTACAACGAAGTCGCCCGCATCGGCAAGGAGGCCGTCTCGACCGAATACGACAACGACCCGCCCGAAGAGTCCGGCCCCCAGGAGTCCGGCATCTCCGCCCGGCGGATCCAACGCCAGGTAAGCGGCTACGATCGCCGCGTGGCGCCTGCGGGCTGCGTGCACCTGGTGCAGGCGATCGACGTGCGGAAGATCGCCCTGCACTTCGTGGTGCGGGCGTTCCGCGAGGACGGCACCGGTTACACGATCGACTACGGCGTCCAAGACGTCCGCGGCACCACGCAGGGGAGCGACGAGGGTGTTGACGAGGCCCTCAAGCGGGCGCTTTCGGATCGCCGGGAAACGGTCGAGACGCAGCCCTACCGCGACCCGGATGGAAACCTCGTTCCTGTCGGGCTGACGCTCATCGACGCCGGCTGGCGGACCGAGGCGATCTACCAGTGGTGCCTCGAAAACGGCCAGATGCTCTACAAGCCGGCCATGGGCTTCGGGCGTTCGGCCGGCTGCACGTCGGCCGCCTTCCGCGAGCCCACCAAGACGCAGCACGAGAAGCGCATGGGCCAGCGGTGGTTTTTATCGAAGCGGCCCCGCGGCGTGTGGCTGGTCTGCACCGACGCCGATTTTTGGAAGTCCTACGAGCACGATCACTGGATGCGCGACCCGGCCAAGCCGGGGGCCCTCTTGCTCTACGGCCACGGCGATGAAGAGCATCCCGAGCGGATGAGCGACGATCAGAAAAAGCACTTCAGTTATGCAAAACACCTCACGGCCGAAACGGAAGTCGAGGAGGTGGTCAAGGGCGCGCTGAAGCGTTACTGGAAGTCGAAGAGCGACAGCAACCACTATCTGGACGCCTCCTACATGACGGACGTGGCCGCCACGATGCTGGGCGTGCCGCTACTGGGCACGGCGGCCCGGGCGCCCCAGATCGTCACGGCCGGCGAGTGGTTTTCAAGCACAAGCCAGCAGAAAGGACGGTGAACTTGTGAGCGATTTTCCAAAGACCGACATTCGGGTCTTCCAAAGCCCGGTCGATCCGGCCAGGCCGATCGCTCTCTATATTTCGCAGCGCCACTACGAAAGCGACACGCCCAGCGGAGTCACATTCTTCCAGCAATACATCGGCCCGGGAGCGGAGCGTCCCTGTGCCGCCAGGCTTTCGTTGGAAGAGGCGCAGGGCCTGCTGGATTCGCTCTGGCAGGCCGGGCTTCGGCCGGCGGAGGCCTCCGGCTCGACCGGCCAGTTGGCCGCCACCGTGCGGCATCTCGAGGACATGCGGGCGATCGCGTTTTGCAAAACCGACGTCTGTTTGCCTGAAGAGGCGCGCGCGTGTCGCACAAGCCAGATAGGATTCACCCCATGACGATAGCTTTCTGCGCAGGCGTGGCCGTCGGCCTGTTGTTAATGCTGGCGGCCCTCCGCTTCTCCCGCGCGGCCTGCCGCTGGTCCGGCATCGAGCGGGCGGTCCTCGACGCCTGGTACGACGACGAATACGGCACGCCCTGCCAGACAGAAAGCCGGCCACCTTCAGACGAGGAGGTCGCCGCGATCGTGCACGACGGTTGGCCGGAGTTTCTTGCTTTGGCGGGCAACCTCGGCAGAGAGGCGATCGCCAAGCGCGCCAGAATGATTGATTTCCGAATTTTGGATCCATCAAAGTGAGAGCGGTGAGATGAGAATTGCAGAAGATTCGCAGGACGATCGGCAGCCAGGCGGCCGCGGCGACGAGCCGCCTGAGATGGTCTATGTCTGGACGCTCTCGGCGATCGTCGCCGCCGGCCGGACCCTCTTGACCTCCAACCGCAGCGGCCCGTTTGCCGGCTTCGAGGTCGCCCAGGACGTGGCCCGCGATTTCGCCGCCAAACCGGCCGTGCTGGCGGTCTCCATCGAGCCGGAGGAACAAGAGGACTTCACGCGAAGCCGCGGACGCGCGGAGCAACCGGCCAGGGCAGCGGATGGCTGGCCAGTCCTCAGCGAAGAACAGGAGGCGGGAATCGAAGCGCTCTTTCTCCTCCTGGCCGGCGACCGCAGCCTGGCCACTTATGTGAAGAACTATCTCGACCGCTTGGGCGTGTGGAAGCGGTACGAGGACCGGTTTCTCGACCTGTTCAGTAAGAAGTATTAGACAAAAACGCGACTGATTGATCCAACGACAAAAAATGATTTCACTAAATCACTGCCTGCGCCGGAGATGCCCAACAAATTGTCTCACGCCAAGGCGCAGAGACGCAAACCAAACAAGAGGAACCTTGCGATGAGCTGGTGCTTTGGAGCGATCGGAACGCCCGCGCGCGTGGCCGCGGCGTTGGAAGCCCATAGGGAATATTCCCACGAATCCCAGGCCGAATTCGAGGAGGCGAAGCCGCACTTGGTTGCATTGCTCCGCCTGAATTTCAACGAGCCCCCTTGCGCTATCAGGCTGGAGGCCTCCGGCCACGCCGCCAGGCAGGCCGGCGTCAAGATCTACGGCTCGGTCCAGGTGCGCATCGAGCCGCTCGGGATGCAGATGGTGTGACGTCCGCGGAACGTCGCCAATTGGCGACAGCCCCGACCCCGGCGCCTTTGTGTGAGACCTGCCCGATGAGCGTCCTTCCCCCTTCCGTCCTCCGCCCTCCGCCTTCGGACGTCTGCGGTCCGCCCTGCATCCGCTGCGGCTGCGCCGAGACCAAGGTGCTGAAGGAGCCGGCGGAAAACGAGTGGTTCCCGTCCGGGCGGGCCCGCTGCCGCTGCTGCGGCCAGGAGTTCGGTTTCGGCCGAGCGGAGGAGGAGGAAGAAAATAAGCCGGAGGGCGGAGGGCGAAGGGCGGAAGGAGGCCGGGGAGAAAAGATTCAGGAAGTGCCCGTGCGATGTCCCTGCTGCAATTCGATGAATAACGCCGTGACTGGCACCAAGGGCCGGCTGCGCTCGCGACGCTGCGGCGACTGCGGGGCCACCTTTCAAAGCATCCGACCAGAACGATAACCCAACCAAGAACGAGGAGAAACTAGCCGTGAAAAATCGCAACGCGGTCTCTGTCGAGCCCATCGGCAACCTGGTGGTGATCAGGCAAGACCAGGCGTCAGAAACGACCTCGGGCGGCATCGTGCTGCCCGACGCCGCGCAGGACCCCCGCCGGTTTGGCACTGTCTTGGCTGTCGGCCCGGGACAGTTCCGTACCATCCCCGCCTACACGAAGGATGAACAAGATTCGATGCGTTACCCCATGCAGTGCCAGGTCGGCGATCGCGTGATCCTGCCCTTGGGCGGCGGCGACGCGGTCCGGCTGGATCCGGCGGACGAGCAAAGCGAGGTCCTCGTGATCTCCGAAAGCCACCTCTGCGGAATCCTGAGGTCGCAATGATCGAAGCCATCGCGATCGGTTGGGCCGTCGGCTACCTCTACGGCATTCCCTGGGGATGGATCGCCTGGGCGTCCATGTCCTTATTGGCCGATTTTCGGCCGTGCCATTGGAGAAAGCAGCTATGACACCGCTCCAAGAGGCCAAGGCCGAATTGCGGCTGGTGAGGCCCGATCTGCACTTCGTCTGTCAGAAGCTGGCCGAGGCCCTTGAAACCGGGGACCGGGGACCAGGGGCCAGGGACCAGGGCAAACAGGGGCCGTCGGCCGAGACCGCCGAAAATGCCGGTGATGGCCACCACCGCCAGCCCGCCGACGTCGAGGTCCGCGCGCCGGTACCGCCGCCGATCCACGCCCGCAAAACCCGCAAATAGCTCGCGCCAATCCGTAGTGCGCTTTCTGCCGGCGGCCGTTTTCCGCCTCCGGCACTCTTTGTCCAGAATCTGGACAAGAGCCGCCCGCCGCCGGCGGCCATCGGCCACACTCTCGCATGGGCCTGGTCGATTCGGTGAATTCCGCCATGACGGCGGCGGTCGCAGCGCTGCAAGCCGGTGATTATGCCACCGCGCTGCAGCAAGCTCTTTCGGCCCAGGGCCTCTTGGCCCTCATTCCCCGCACGTCCCATGCCGCGGGCACCGGCGGCGGTTCCCACGGCTTCGAGTACTCGCCCCAGGCCATCGGCGACTTCATTAAGAACCTTCGCCTGCAGCAGGGGGCGGCCCTGGGCGTGCAAAGCTCGCCCATCACCATCAGCGAGCCCACGGTGCTCGATGACGGCGAGCAATTCGCCAACTCCAGTGGCGGCTACGTCCAGTAGCCGTTTTCCTTCCGGCTTCCGCCCTCCGCCTTTGAAGATGTCCCTCCGCAGCTTTTTCTCCGGACTGTTCGGCCGCTCCTCGACGCCGCCCGCGCCGCAGGAGGCCGCCGAGGTCATGCGCGGCCGCTGGGGCCGCTGGGACTCCAAAGACACGGACCGCATGAACCAGGCCCATTGGGCGAAGGTCACGGGTTTGCCTATCAATGCGGAACTCGCCTACGCCAGCAATTGGCTGCGGGCCCAGAGCGAGTACGAGATTTCTTCCAACCCGGTGATGGAAGGGATCGTCAACAGCTACTGCACCGACGTCGTCGGGCCGGACGGCCCCAGTTACCGCGTCACGAGCTCCGATCCCGAGTACAACCGCAAACGCGAGAAGATATGGCGCCAGTGGTGGCGGCACGCGGGGGCCAACCGCCAGCTTTCCGGCGTGGAGATCCTCAACGGCTGGGTCCGCTCGTTGTGGAAGGCGGGCGAGTTTGGGACGCAACTGATCAACGATCCCAACGCGGCCGGGCCGATCAAGGTCCGCCTCCTGCCGGTGCACATGCACCGGCTCATGACGCCGCCCGAGTTCCTCGGCGATCCGGCCGTGGCCCTGGGCGTGCGGCGCGACGACAACCGCAACCCGATCGCCTATTACATCAGCGAGCCCTATATCTTCGGGCCCTTCGAGGTCTACACGGGCGAATTCTACATCGTCCGCTACGAGGATTTCATCCACGGTTTCGAGCAGACGGAAGAGGACCAGGTGCGGGGCGTGCCCTGGCTGGCCAGCTCGTTGGACACGGTCGGCCAATTGCGGGACTGGGACAAGTCCATGCTGGACGCGGCCGAGTCGCTCTCGAAGACCGGCGTGGTTTGGCAGATGGAGGATCCGGGCGCAGCGCCGCAGATCATCCGTGGCTCGACGCCCATGGAACGGGGCCAGCAGACCTTCGGACCGCCCGGCTATAAGGCGCAACAGCTAAGCCCCACGCAGCCCAGCAGCGATCAGCAGAGTTTTCGCAGCGAGAAAAAGGCGGAGATCGGCCGGGGCCGCTGCATCCCGCTGATGTTGATCAACCTCGACAGCAGCAAGCACAACTATTCGTCCGCCCGCTTCGACAATCAGCCCTATTGGCGATCGGTCGCCGGCGTGCAGGGCTGGCTGGGACGCATCGGCCTGGACCGGATCGAAGCCACCGTGATGCGCGAGGCCGAGCTGGCCGGCGAGCTGGACGAGCCGCCCGAGGATCTGGCCGTGGCCTGGGGCTGGATCAAGCCGCCCCACGTGGACCCCACCAAGGAGTCTGAGGCCGAGGCCGCCTACATCGAGAACCGCACCGTGCCCTGGTCCGACGCCGTGATCGCCCACGGCGACGATCCGGACCGCGTCTTGGCCACGCTCAAGCATGACAACGAGCGGATGAAGGAGGCCGGCCTGCCGCCGCTTCCCACCGCCGCGCCGCTGCCCAAGCCGGGTACCGGCTTCGCCAAGTTCGCCGCTGCCGCCGGCGGACAAGCCACGGGAGATTGAAAGATGCGCTGGACCGCCAAAGACGCTTCCGCAAAGAACAGCCGAGTCAAGGGCTCGCCCAAACTGCAAGCCCAGTGGGCCGCCGTCGCCAACGACGTGCTCAAGCGCCAATTGGCCAAGGGCAAATCGCAAAGCGAGGCCGAGGGCGTCGCCATCGCCGCGGCCAACGCCGCGGTGAAGAAAAAGCCCGCCAAGGCGCGCAACTACAAGGGCGACGACGCGGAAGATTTTCAACACGGCACCAAGGCGCCCATCGACAAGAAGTACGGCGTGCCGCCCAAGCCGGCGGCCCGCACCGTCACCGAGGCCCCGCCGGTCGCCCGTTCGGCGGAAGATCTGCTCTGCCGCGTGGCGCCGCTGGCGCCCTCGACGCTCGACGACGAGACCCGCAGCGTGAAGGCCGTGCTGGCCAGCGATGCGCCCTGCCTCTCGATCGACCTGAAGACCGGCAAGACCTTTCTGGAGGTCTACCGCATGGACGGCATGGAGCCCGTGGCGAGCCAGGTCCCCCTCTGCGACACGCACAAGCGGGACTCGATCGACCGCGTCAAGGGCTCCGTCCGCGAGATCCACACCGACGGCAGCCAGGCGGTGGGCACGCTCACCGTCGACTCGAGCGAGTATCAGGCCTGGAGCAAGATCCGCAACCGGCACGTCACCGACGTCTCGGCCGGCTTTCAGCCGCTGGAAACCACCAAGATCGACGCCGGCAAATCGAAAGAGGTTGCCGGCCGCCTCTACACGGCCCCCGCCGACCGCCCGCTTTTCGTGCACACGAAGTGGCGGCTGCGGGAGGTTTCTCTGACACCGATCGGCTCGGACGTTCGAGCCAAAATCCGATCATGCACAACCTTTCAAGGAGCAGCGAGCATGAATAAGCACATTCGCAAGTGGCTCGAAACCGAACTGAAGCTTCGGAGCGAAGCCACCGACGAAGAGGCCCAGACGTTCTGGGATGCCCTCGCCGAAGCCGAGCGCAAGCGGGCCGAAGAGGCCTGCCGCGACAAGGACGACGAGGACGAGGAAGACGACGAGGACGAGGAAGACGACGAGGACGAGCCGCCCAAGCCGTCCACGCACAAGGTCACCCGCCACAGCACGGTGACCGAAGAGTCCCGCGCCGCCGAGGAGATGGAACGCGTCCGCCAGGAGGCGGAGAAGGCCGGCGCCAAGCGGGGCCGCGAAAAGGAAGTCGCCCGGCAGCGGAAGATCCGCCAACTGGCCGGCAGCGACGTCCCGGCCGAGATCGTCACCCGGGCGATCGACGAAGGCTGGACGCTCTCCCGCGTCCGCACCGTGTTCTTGAAGACCGTCCGCGAAGGCCGAAGCCCCAGCGTGGGCGGCGGCGGCGACATCGACGAGGCGGCCATTCGTGAGACGGTCCGCGAAGGCGGACCGGCGATCCACGTCCGTTCGCGCGAGAGCGACTGCACCGTGGGCACCATGGCCGCGGCGCTGTTTGTGCGCAGCTACAACGGCAGCCACGACCCGGTCGACCTGATCGGCGGCTACCAACCCTCCGCCAGTCTCACGGGCGAAGACGGCAAGCCGGAGCCCGGCCGGACCTACACGGTCCGCAACGACGTCACCCGCATGATCGCCGGCCGCAGCCGCACCGCCAGCGAGTCCCGCCGCAAGGCCAACGAACGGCTCTTGGACCTGGGCGACCGCTACCGCTCGATGTCGCCGATGGACCTGGTCGACGAATGCAACCGCATCGAGGGCCGCACCCGCACCAGCTACGACCGCGAAGAGCGCGTCCGTGCCGCCATGAGCGGCTCGGCCCTCTCGGCCATCTTCACCCAAAACGTCTCGGCCCAGTTCTTGGGCGGCTACCTCGACGCCGCCGACACCACGCAAGGCTGGACGACCGAGACTGACGTGCTGAACTTCCTCCAGAACGAGCGGGCCATCTACGGAAAGATGGGCCAGATGAAGAAGCTCGCCAAGGGCGGCACCGCCGCGGACCTCGACACCAGCGACTGGAACGAGGTCTACAAGATCTTCCGCTACGCCGGAAAGTTCACCGTCGATGAGCAGGACTTCATCAACGACCGCTTCGGCGCCCTGGAGCAGATGTCCCCGCAGGACATGGGTCTGACGGGCCGCCAGATCCGGCCCAACCTGGTCTACGCCCTGCTCTTGAGCAATCCCACGCTCACCCAGGACAGCATCGCCGTGTTCGACGCCAACACGCACAAGAACATCATCACCGGCGCCGTGACGGACTTCAACCCCACCACGCCCGCGGCCAACGCCGGGCCGTTCCAGGATGCGACCACCGCGATGGGCAAGCAGCGGCTGCGCAACCGCGTCTTGAACTTGCGGCCGCGGTACGTGATCGCCGGCACCGACCTCGAATGGGCCGTGAACATCCTCTACAAGAGCCAGCAGCGGATCATCGCTTCCGGCTCCGGCGGCACCTACAACCCGCTGGCCGCCGAGGGCGCCAACGTCGAGAGCCGGCTGGACGGCCGTCTGGACCCGCTGGGCTGCTACGACAACGACACGGGCAAGACGTTCTATCCGTACACGACCACGGGCACCACGGCCGGCCGCAGCGGCATGGCCATCATGGCGGCCCGCCCCGGCGAGCAGGGCGCCAAGACCATCGAGGTCGGCTACCGCATCGGCACCGGCCGGGCCCCCCGCATCCGCAGCTCGATCCTCCGCGAGGGCAGCGGCCAGTACGGGATGAGCTGGGACGTGAACCTCGATATCGGTGCCAAGATCCTGGACTACCGCGGGTTGTGCCTGATCACGGGCGGCGGCAGCCAGTTGGCCGCGACCGGACCCTGAGCCGGCTGATTTGCAATGACGCGGCGCGACCGGCCGCAAAACCGGCCGCGCCGCTTTCCCGGTTTCCTTCCCGAGTTTCCCGGTTTCTTTCCCGAAGCAACAAGCCTTTTTCTAAAGGACATCCAAAATGACTGCCTTCCCGCAGTATTCCGCCACCGCCCTCCCGCGTTATCCGTGGGATGAGGTGACGTTCGTTTCGACCGCGGTCTATCAACCCGGGGCCATCGTCCAGTTGGCTGATGGTCGGGCCGCCGTCTACACGGGTCTGGAAGCCAACGCGATCGGCGACCCGGTCACGTTCAAGACCCAAGGCGTTTTCGAGGTCGTTTCCGCCAGCGCCACCACCTTCAGCAGCGGTGCGCAGGTCAATTGGGACGCCGTTGGCGCGGCGGCCGTGGCCAAAAGCAGCGGCAGCTTCTACCTCGGCGCCGCGGTGCAGGCGAAGGTCGCCGGCACAACGAGCGTGCTGGTGGCCCTCAATCTGCCGACGCTGCCGAGTTCCTGAGTCACCCGCCAAACACCAGCCGGGGCGGCGCTTGAACGTCGCCGCCCCGGCGAGGGCCTTTTTCCATGCGCAGCAGCAAGAAGACGCGGCCCCAGGCTCGCTATGTCGGACCCGCCCCGGAAGGCTCCTTTTTCGGGGCTTGCCGGCCGATCGCATCGCCTAGCTCGGCCTGCGCGCTGCAAGTCCATCCGCAGCGGGTGATTCCCCACATCCCGGCATGGGCGTTCGTCACAACGCGCCGCCTGGTGGCGGATACCTACAATCTGTTGGCCGATCTGCCCGCGGAGATTTCCGCCGTCGTCGGCATCGCCCGCAGCGGTTTGTTGCCGGCCGGGATCATCGCCATGGAGCGGCACCGCCCGCTCTTCGCCGCCACGCTGGAAGGGCACGTTCACCCGGTCGGCTACGGCGGCCGGATGATCGGCCAGCGGGCATCCCTTGCGCAGACTCGCCTGGTGCTGCTCGTCGACGATACGGCCTCGACGGGGACGGCGCTTGATCTGGTGCGGCCCTGGGTGCAGACGGCCTTTCCCGGCGCCGCCATCATCACCGCGGCCATTTATTGCACTCCGCAATCTTTGTCGCGCGTCGATTGGCCGGGCGTCGTCTACCCGAGGCCGCATTACCTGGAATGGAACCTAGTCAACTCCGGGGTGATTCACGAAGCCGGCCTGGATTTCGACGGCATCCTCTGCGAGGACTGCCCGCCGAAAGCAGACGACGACGGCGATGCGTATTGCCGATTCCTGGAAACGGCGCGACCAAAATACATTCCCCGCCGCGAGCCGATCGCCGCGATCGTGACTGCCCGCTTGGAAAAGTACCGCCAGCCGACCCTGCGATGGCTGGAGCGCTGGGGCATCGAGTGCCGCCAATTGGTAATGGGGCCCTGGAAAACGATGGCCGCCAGGCAGAAGCCCGGGGCGATCGCCCGATGGAAGGCCGGCCAGTTCGCCAGGCTGCCGTTGGAATTGTTCGTCGAGAGCGATCCCGGCCAGGCCGCCGAAATCTGCCGCCTGGCCAAAAAACCCGTGCTGTGTCCGGCCGCCGAAAGGGTCTTTAAACCACTGCCGCAATCCCCATCCTGATCGTTTCCCGGGGATCGCGGGCGGTAGAGTTTCACCGCCTCACCGCCCGCGTCCCCGGTTTTTCCTATCCCGTGGCGAAGTAACCTCCCGTGTCCAGCATCTCCTTTTTCGACGAAGTGTTCCAGGCCAACGCGCCGGTGGTGGATTCCATCTTCGGCAAGTCCTACGGTCTGCGCTGGGCGGGGACGGCCATCACACTGACGGCGATCCTGTCGGCCCACCCCATCAACTTCGACAGCGAAGGCGACGTCGTCGAGACCACCCATTCCCATAACTTCGAGGTCACCGCGGCGGCCTTGACGCTCGGCCAAAGCGGGGCAGTCATCCTGCCGCAACCCGGCATGCAGTTCACCGATCTGCAAGCCGACGGCACCAACGCCGTCTACGAGGTCGTCAAACGCGACGACGGCCGCTGTTACGACCCGGTGGACAACGAGGCCACGCGGCTGTTGGTTTATGCAAAGCTGATCCGGCGGAGCGAGAAGACATGAGCGACGTAACCCTCGTCGAGGTCGCCGATGCCATCGTGTCGGCCCTGAATCTGCCCGCCGCTCCGCGGGCCCCCGCCACCTGGTGCCGCGCGCTGGATACGGACGTCGAGTTGGAGGACCTGGAGGTCCTGCACGCCCAGGTTTTCCCCGGCAGCCTGAAGACGGAAGCCGGCGCCCGCAACGGCGAGTATCAGCGGGGCGAGTACGCGATCGACGTCGTCCTGCGTCAGAAGCTCGACACGGACGATCGCCAAAAAGTCGACGGCCTCTTCCGACTCTTGCGGAAGGTGGACAAGTACCTCTTTGGACTCCAGCGGCTACCGGTGATGCCGGACGCCGCCTGGCTGGCCAGTTCCATGCGTTATCCCTACGTGCCCGCCAAGTTCAAGGCCCGCGAGTATTGGGCCCTGCTGTCGGTCACTTACCTGGTTTTCGATTGATGCTCGGCGCGATTTTGAAGAGTTTTGAAGACAAGACCGCCGCGGTCCTGAAGGCCGCGCACGACGGCTCGGTCCGCGCGCTGCAAAAGGCGGCCTTCGCCATCTTCAAGACGGCCCAATCCGAGATCGAGCAGGACCCCAAGCCCGCGCCGCCGGGCAAGCCGCCGCACACGCGGCGGGGTCAGCTTAAACGGGCCATGCGCTACAGTGTCGAGCGGGCCGAGGAGTACGCGGCCATCGGCCCGCGGGAAAGCCTGGTGGGCGCCTCGGCCGCCGCGCAAGAATTCGGCGGCCAGTACAAGGGCGAAGAGTATCCCCAGCGGCCCTTCATGGGCCCCGCCCTGGAAGAAAACAAGCACCTGATACCGGCCTTTTTCACGGCCGAAATCCACAACTAGCGAAGGAGTCTCACGATGCCCAATCCGATCACCATGGGTTACGAGGGCCAGGTCATGGTCGGCCCCGCCGGCGTCACGGCCACGAACCAGTTGCTCAATACCCGCGACATGAAGACCACGCACGATCCGGAATACGGCGAGACCACGGTCCGCGGCAACGGCAGCGCACCGCCGATGCACGCCGAAGCCCTCAGCGCGATCAAGTGGTCAATGACGCTGACCATGCTCAACAACACCAGCGACACGCTGTTGACGAC
This sequence comes from uncultured Planctomycetaceae bacterium, assembly GCA_964459965.1. Lineage (GTDB taxonomy): Bacteria > Planctomycetota > Planctomycetia > Planctomycetales > Planctomycetaceae > DASPSM01. The sequence continues at coordinate 17,452 of CAYWOV010000001.1, forward strand.
CTACCTGCTGGCGGCGGCCGCCGGCAACTCGGTTTCCGGCGGGCCCCCGGGCGTGATCGCCCTGCGCACGAAGAACAATTCCGCCGGCAAGGGCTATGACGGCGACGTGAACGTCAAAGTCGAACAGGGCGCGCCGCTCAAAGGCGAAGCGACCTTGGACTTCACCTTCAGCACCAACAACAACCTGCGAGCCGCCAGCCTGTACGTCTGACGAAGGCGGAGGGCCGAGGGCGGAAGGGGGAAGGCCGCGGGCCACGCCCTCTTGAGATCGAACCTAGAACCTAAACCCATTTCGCGGAGAATCTTCCCATGACCACACCTGTGGGCAACGTCACCGGCAGCGTGCAGCTTGTGGCGTCCATCAATAACCAGGTCTTCCAGAGCGCCGTCAACGCCCAGGGGACCGTGGGCCTCAGTCCCTCGATCACCGCCCCGGCGATCGTCAGCGGCGCCGCCGGCTCGCTTGTCGAAGCCACCGGCACCACGGGGACCATCACCTTCAGCGGGCCGCACGGCCTGGCCGGCACGGAAACTTTGGCCGTCTTCTGGACGGGCGGCTATGCCTGGAAGGTGACCATTACCTCGCAAACGACCAATAGCATCACCGTCTCGGCCGCCGCCGGCACGGCCTTCCCCGCAGGCACCACGGCCGTCAACGTCGCCGTGGGCCAGCCGATCACGGACCTCTCCATGATTGGCAGCAATCTCCAGGAGCTGATCATCAGCAGCACCCAGACCGCGTTGGTGGATCTGTTGGACAGCGTGCCCACCAGCCGCCTGACCGAGTTGGTCGGACCGTCCAACGGCAATCCGGGTCCGTACATCTGGCCCCAGACCGCGGGCGAATCGACGCCGTTCTCGCAGACCATCGTCGACGTGATGGTCTACAACAACTCGACCCAATCGGCCGTCTTCACGCTGCTGGCCGTGATGGCGTAACGCCAGGGGCCAGGAACCGGGGACCCGGGAAACGAAACCTTTTGCAAAGCGGGAGAAACGATACGTGATCACGATGACCGACGAAAAGGGGCGGCAGTGGGCCGTCCCCATCAACGTGCTGACCATCGGCCGGGTCCGCGACGAGCTGAAGCTGAACCTGTTGGAAGTTTTGCTGGAGGATAGCAAGCTCGTGGAAACGCTCTTGGGCGATGTGGTGGACCTGGCCCGCGTGCTCTGGCTTCTCTGCAAGGATCAGGCGGACGTCAACACCAGCCAGGAAGACTTCTACGCCTCGCTCAGCCGCGACGCCCTGGAAGACGGCCTGCGGGGGATTCTGGAAGGTGTGGTAAATTTTTCCCCCAGGCCGCTGCGTCCGGCCTACCAGAAGGTGCTGGAGAAGATGCTGGCCTTCCGGGCGGCGGAGGAGAAGCGGATCAAGCGGGCGATCGACTCGCCGGAGTTCGATCAGAGACTCGACAAGGAGATCGCCAAAGGCTTTGGCCCCCGCCCGACGGCCGCAAGTGGGCGGAGGAAACGTACTGGCGATGCTTCGAACTGGCCGGCGTCGCCGGCATCGACCTCGCCGAGCCCGCCGCCGCCGCCAGGCACAGCCTCCGCAGCCTGACGCCCCTGGCCCGCGCGGCGTGGACCTCGACGGCCTGGCTGTGCGCGGCCGTGGCCAACGTGTTTTGCATGGACCGAAAGAACCTGCGGCAGCCGGCCGACTTCGACCCCTTCGGCCTGTTGGGCGACGGCGTGGAAAGGCCGGGGGAAAAGGTGTTGCCTTACGATCCGGTCCGCGAAGAGGAGATGGCCCGCGGCATTTTCAGACCCGTGTAAGAGACTCACGCAAAGGCGCAGAGGCGCGAAGGAGGAAGAATAGGAGCCGGACTTAAATGGCCTGGGTTGGCGCGGGCTGACTGCCCGCGAATTCCCCTCCCTCTTTCTTTGCGCGGTTTGCGCCTTTGCGTGAGACCCGTTTGGTGCGACTATGGGTTCTACCTCTGACATCCTTGCCGGCCGGGCGGCCGTCGAGCTGTACCTGAACAAGTCCCTCTTGACGAAGGGTCTCAAGACGGTCTCGGCGGAATTCCGCGCGTTCGGAGCCGGTTTATCCAGCATTGGAAAAACGTTCATGGCGTTGGGGGCGGGGATCACCGCGCCGCTGTTGCTGGCGGCCCACTCCTGGGCGAGTTCCGGGGCGGAGCTGGCGAGGATGAGCCAGCGCACGGGGATGGCAGTCGAATCGCTCTCGGCCCTGAAATTCGCGGCCGAGCAGACGGGCACCGGCTTCGACCAGGTGGAAGCGGGTGTGAAGCGGATGCAGCGCTCGATCATCGAGGCGGCCAAGGGCAGCGACAAGGGTCTTCCTTTTTTGCGCGGCCTGGCGACGCTGGACGCCGACAAGCAGCTTGCCGCGATCGCCGACAAACTGGCGGGCATTGCCAATCCGGCGGAGAAGGCGGCCGTGGCGATGCAGATCTTCGGCCGCGGCGGCACCGCCATGTTGCCCATGCTTTCGCGAGGGGCCGCCGGCCTGGCCGAGTGGCGCAAGGAGGCAGAGGACGCCGGCCAGATTCGCAGCAAGGAGCAGGTCCAGGCGGCCTTGCAACTGTCGATCGCCTGGACGCGCGTGACGGGCTCGCTGATGAGCATGAAGAACACGATCGCCGCGGCCATCGCCCCGCTGCTGACGCGGTTCTTGACCGGGATGCGGCAGAATGTGCTTACGGCCCGCGATTGGATGAAGTTGCACGGTCCGCTGCTGGTGAACATTTTCAAGATCGGCGCGGCGGCCACGGTTGCCGGCGCCGCGCTCTATGCCCTGGGAAAGATGGTCGGCGGCATCGGCACGCTCTTCGGCCTGGGGGCGAAGGCGATCATGGGACTCGGTCACGCCGTCACGCTCATGCTGATGCCGATCAAGCTCGCGGGCGGTGTGTTTGCGTCACTGCTCTCCGGCGTCTTCTCCCTTATGCAGACCGTCGTTACGGCGGCGGCGGAAGCGATCGGCGGCGTCTTCAGCGCGGCGCTTTGGGGGGCCAAAACCGCGGCCGGGGCCGCCACGGCGGGGATCGAATTGTTTGCCTCGGCGGCGATCGGACTCGTCAAAGGCGGTTTCACCGCGGTCCAGGTCGGCGCCTCGTTGGCCGCCGCTGGCTTCGAGCTTTTCCGCGGCGCCGTGGCACTGACGGCCAAGGGTCTTTCCCTCGCCGGCGACGTGCTCACTGCCGTGGGATCTGCCATCGCCGCCGGGGCCCGATCCATCAGCGAGTTTTTCGCGATCATAACGGATGGCATCGGTGTCATCGGCCTGTTGGTGCGATGCTGGGAAGATCTTCTGGAGACGACGCCCAAAGTAGCCGCAGCACTCGTGAGCGGGGTGGTGGACGGCTTCAAAATGTTTGTCACCACCTGTGCCACAGCCGTCACCGCGATCAGAATGACGGTCGATGAAATGGGCGCGCTGGCCACGATCATGTACACGGTCAGCGAGGTTGCCGGCGTGGCCGGCGACGCCGTTAAGGCCGCGGCTGCCGCGGCTCTGTCGGCAGCCAATCTGGGCGTGATTTTCACGTCGCTCGGCGCCGCGCTGGCGGCGGCCTTGCCCGCATTGGTACTGATCCTTCCCGCCATTTTGCTCATCCGCTCGGCCCTGGGAGCGGCGGTGAACGGGCTGCATTCGGCGGCTGTTGCCGCTGGCGCGGCGGCCAAGGCCGGCTTCTCCACGGCCGCCGCCGCCGCCAAACGGGCCTATGGCGACATCGTCTCCAGCGTCCGCGCCGCAACGCCCGCGATCAGCGGCGGCATGCAGTCTTGGGAGCAGAGCCTGAAGTCCTTTGCCCTCAGCGTCGGCAGCGTCACCCGCCAGGTGTTTGCGAAGCTCTGGGGCGACGTGAAGGCCGGCTTTGCCCACCTGGTGGCCGACGTGGGCGGCTCCTGGGATCTTTTGCAAGCGCTCTTGAGCGGCGGCAAATTCGGCGAGGCCTTCGCCTTGGGCCTGGCGGTGATGAAGGTCGAATGGGTCCGCTTCAAAAACTACCTCTTAGATAGCTGGCAGACGCTTAAGCCGGGATTCGACGCGATGGTGACCAACGTGGCCGCGGGCATCGGCATGGCGGCCGCCACGCTGGCGGACATTTTCGCCGGCCTGAAAATCGCTTGGGGCGACGTGTTCGACGCGGCCCTGGGAGGCCTGCGCAAGTTTCTCGATTTGCTGGACAGTGCGATCGCCACACTCAAGGAGTGGGGCGCCAAGGTCCAGGCCGCCACGGGCAACGATCCCGTCGCAGCCTTTGAGGAAGCGCAACGTCTACGGGCGCAGATCGCGAAGAATCGCAAGGAGGGCCACAAGGGCAGCATCGAAGGGATGCAGTACGTCGACAACGAGGAGCTTGAGGAGCGGGCCCAAGCGCAGCTTGCCATCTACAACGCGAACAAGTGGACTTCCGGCGCCAGCGCCCCCCTGTCGTCAATGCTTCCCGGCGCCCGCACGCCCGCGCAGAAAGCGGCCGATGACAAGGCGGCCCGCGATGCGGCGAAGACAGCCGGCGATCAGGCCAAGGGGATCGCGGCGTCGATCGGCAATGCGATCAAATCGGGCACCGTTTTGCCCGGCGGCGATCCGGCCGAACTTGCCCGGGCGCAAGCCGAGCAGAAGGACGCGCAGAAGGCGGCGGCGGCGGCCGCGGCGGATATTGCTCGCAAGCAGAAAGAGCAGCGCGATAAGATGCTCGCCGGCGCCGGCGGGCCCGAAGGTCTGGGCCTCGCCATGACGCTGGGCTCCAACGCCTCCCGCGGCACCTTCAGCGCCTCGGCCGTGTCCGGCCTGGGCATGGGCGGCGGCCTGCTCTCCGAAACGCGCAAGGTGGCGGCGCATACGGCCAGAACGGCGGAGGCCACGGCGGAAGTCAACCGGGCCGTGTACGCCCTGACCGGCGCGCTGAAGATGGCCAACTGACGAGGCGACAAGTATGACCATGCAGATCACCTGGGGCGGCCGGCCCAACAGTTACCGCACCAAGACCAATCCCCGCGAGGACAGCCAAGGCTACGTCTTGACCGGGGTCTCGACAATGGCCATGGCCAAGGTCTACGCCGGCCTGTATTCGCCCTGGGCGATGCTCACGCCCGACGGCTTCACACTCTATCGCACCAACATCGACGCCACCGAGGCCGGCTTTTTGCTCTGGCACATCGACGTTTCCTATTCGACGTTCCCGCGGAAGGAACCGCAGGCCGGCGACCAGTCCTGGAACTTCGACACCCTCGGCGCCACCAAACACGTCACCCAATCGCTCTCGACGACCTGGTATGGGGCCAACCCCGCCCTGCTGCCCAACGGCGGCGAGAACTATCAGGGCGCGATCGGCGTCAACGAGAATGGCGATGTGGAGGGCGTCGACGTGGTGGATCGGTCCTACAAATGGACCGAAACGTGGAAATTGCCGCTGAGCCAGTTCGGCTGGTCGTATTCTCTCCTCCTCGGCCAGCTCACCGGCACGATTAACCAGGCCAGCTTTCGCGGACTGGCTCCCGACTGCGTGCTCTTTGAGGGCGCGCAAGGCGGCATGTCGCGTCAGGACCCGAGCCTGCTGGACGTGACGTATCATTTCAACTACTCGCCCGAACGCGATGATTTTTCCATCGCCGGTGTCACGGGAATTTCCAAGGTTGGACAAGATTATCTGTGGGTCAGCTACAAGACCAAGATGGGCGCCAACCGCAAGATCAAGGTCCCGGCGCAGGTCAACGTCGAGCGGCTCTTCAACGAGCAAGACTTCTCCCAGTTCGGCATCGGCAGCAGCGGATTGGTCTATGGCCAGGTCGCACAGTTTTGACGAGCACACCGCATGGCGGCTTTCGACAAACTACCGGCCGGCTCCCTGGTGACGGGTATCAGCCTCACAGCCTACAACCGCTTGATGGACATGCTGCGCTGGTGGCAGACCCAGGCCTTTCAAAGCGGCGCCGGCGACGTGATCCGCGGCGCGCAGGACGCCTGCATTTTCGACGTGGTGAACAACTCGGGCTCGGCGCAGCCCTGGGGCGGGATTCTCGGCATCGACTCGCCGGCCATCCTGCCGGCCAACGACGTCGACGGCTTCCGGCAGAAGCCCATTTTCAACGGCGTCACGCCCGCCGTGCCGACCCATATCGGCAAGTGGGTTGTGCTCCTTGACGCCGTGCCCAGCGGCGGCATGTGCCCCTGCGCGGCGGCGGGCGTGGTGCCGGTGCAGGTTTTCGTCAATGCGACCACGGATCAGTATTGCGACGTGCCGGCGGCGCAGACGGCGGGCAGTACTACCGTCTACCTGAGCACGGGGGCGAGCGGGGCGGAAATCCTGTGGCTTGACCCCAGCGCCACAGTGCATGGCATCTATTGGGCCGTCGTGCGGCTGGGCGAAGACCAGCCCTTGATTCCGTTCATGCTTTCCGGCGACGGACCGGAGACGGGAGGAACCGACGCCTATCTTCTCAATCCAGACGGCAGCCCCAATACGAGCGTGCCGATGGTCAAGGTCTATTCATCGCCGCAGTTTTCCGGCTATGGCTGGGGATGCACGCATGGCGGCGGAACGGTCTCCGCGCCCCTGATCGGGCCGGCGTATGGCTTGTTCCGGGCCGGCCCGAACGGACAAAACATTGTGGCGACGATGACCACCCTAGCGCTGGTTGTGGGAACAACCACGGCTGAAGTGGCCCCAATGGGCACCTTCACGCTGAGCAACCCGATTGGCGTCCCTTTCGGTCAACGGCCGACAAACCCAACGCACCTTCCGAATCTTACAGTCGGCAACAACAGCGGCGGCACCATTCCGGCCGGCTCGCAAGTTCTTTGCGGCTTGTGGGATAGTCCGGACTATAGCACGCTGCTTGTCATCCCGACCGGGAGTTGCCACCTGATGTTCGGCGTTGGTCCTGCTTCAACCCAGACGGCAGCCAATGCTACCTTTACGGCTGTTGGTCCGTTCGTCTCTCTCGACGGCAATCCGGTGCCGTCCGGTAGCAGCGTGACCGCGCTCAACTGGCCGTACATTCTGCCTGCTGGAAACCAACCCATCATCCTCACGCTCATCACTTCGGGTACATCGAGCGGCCAGTGGGCGGTGGTGTCGGCACCGCCGCCCGCGCGGAGGATGCTCGTCACGGCGCCTGCCGCGGCGACGGCTGCCGGCGCTGTATTCACGCCCGCTGCCATGTCGGCCGAGGATGAGGGAATCCTGCCGCAATCCATTCCCAACGTCACGAACTGGGAGCATATCCTGCCGCCCAACGTAACCTCGGTCCACGTGGAATGGGCCGACAACACGGGCACTGACTGGATTGTCTGTCGGGCGCCAGAATTCGCCAAGAGAATCATTGGTACTTGTGCTGATGCGGCGGACGCGAACGCGGCCTACACGCTCTCCTCTCTCTCGGCGATGGACGAGGGCGTGCTGCCGGCAGACACCATCCAGGTGCAAAACTACGGCACGTCGATCGACGCCGGCACGAGCAACGTGGTTGTCGAAACGAACGGCCAGTGGGACGCCAGCAACGCCGGCGCGGGACAGTACCGCACCATCGACGCCGATTGCCCCGGCAGCGGGAGCTAAGGCATGTCTCAGCGCAAGTGCTTCTGCTCCTGCAACTGTTGCTCGGCCGGAACAATGCAAAACAACTATTCAGTTCCGCTGTCTGGTTTCACAACCCTGTTTCTCGGTAGCCCATGTACCGATTGCGCCTCGCTAAACAACACGCGCATTGTGCAATGGAGTGGGATGGACAAGGGCATTCAGGGCGGCTGCTGTTGGAAATACATCTTTGATCCGCCAATCTGTGGAGTCGGGCAAGTCCAACTGATCCTGAACTGTGGCGCTGAGTCGGCCGAGTGGCAGCTATACCTCACCGATGCCGATGGCTCCGAAACGCTAGGATATTGGAACGCGGACGTACCTGGGGGACCGACGATTGATTGTTCGCAACCTATAACGCTGACTTTCGGCAGTCAAGCCATGCCAGGCTGCAACGTCAGCTTACCAACGATTGTGGTATCTGCCGCATGATCGACTGTATCGCCGACAGCACCGGCACGCGATGCGTCAACTGCGGCTGGGCGTGGAAACGCGGCGGACCGTTCCCACGGCGCAACTGCAACGTTCAGCCCGACCTCGCCCCGGCGGCCGAGCGCCTGGGCGTCACGCTGGCCAATGCCTACCACTACGCCGGCGCCTTGCTCCGCTGGTCCGCGGCCGGCTTCCCCACGCGCACCCCCGAGGAAGTCGAGACAATCGTGGCCGTCTGCCAGGCCTGCGACCGCTACGCCGGCCAGCGCTGCCGGGAGTGCGGCTGCCGCATCACGGCCAAGGGCCCGGCCATCCGCAACAAGGCGGCCATGGCGACGGAGGCCTGCCCGCTTCAGAAATGGCGATAAATAGATTACGCTTCGAGAAAGGAACCTTCCCATGTTTCGCCCCAATTTTTCGTTGCTAACCTTTGTGTTCCTGGTCGCGGCGATCGCCGCCGGCCCGTCTTCCCCTGGCCCCCATCCGCCGGCCCCCGGCCCCTGTTCCGCATGCCCGGCCGCTGCCGCCTGGTCGGTTTACTTCTCCCCGGCGGGCGGCTGCACGGAGGCCGTCGTCCGCGAGATCGCCGCGGCCAAGAAAACGATCCTGGTGCAGGCCTACAACTTCAGCTCGCCGCCGATCGCCGCGGCGTTGCTGGCGGCCCACCGCCGCGGCGTCGACGTCCAGGTGATCGAAGACAAGCGGGCCAGCGGCGAAAAGAAGTGCCAGGTGCCCGTGCTCCGCAAGGCGGGCATCAAGGTGCTGCTCGATGGCGTCCACCCCATCGCCCACAACAAGGTGATGGTCATCGACGCCGCCACGGTGCTGACCGGGAGCTTCAACTGGAGCACCGAGGCCGAGCGGAACGCGGAGAATCTTTTGGTCATCCGCGACGCGGCCCTGGCCGCCAAGTATGCGGCCAACTGGCAGGCGCACGCCGCGCACTCGAAGTAGGGAATTTAGAGACCAGGGATTTTGCCGCCCTCTCCCCTGCCGCGATCAGGCCGCCTTGCGGCTTGGCGCCTTGGCGGCTTTGCGTGAGATCTTGCGCGTGGCGGCCGCCGGCGGCCGCTTCACGCGCGGCGCTGAGCGCGCCGGGCGGCCAAAGTAGGCGATCGCCAGCATCCCGCTGGCCAGCACGGCGAAGCCGGCGGCCGGGCGGCCGAGCATCACCAGCAGCAGGCCGGCCAGGGCAACCATCGCCCAAAAAATCCAAAGTGCGGTCTCGCTGTTCTCGTTCATGGGGGGAAAAGGGATTTGGGGGATTTAGGGATTTAGAGATTCGGCCCAGGGGCTCTTATCGGCGTGGCCCGGGCTGGGAAACGAGCCGGCCGCGGAAAACGGGGCCCCAGGATTGCGCCTCTTGCGTTTCGAGCCGTCCGTCCGATGCCCGGGGCCTGGCCGCTTGCAACGCGACAGCGTCGAAGCTACGCTATGGAGAGTGCCGCGACTTGCGGACTGTCGATCCGAAGGTTGCGGGTTCGATTCCCGTCGTCCTCGCCTTGTTTTCCCCAGAAACGGGGGGTGGACTAGACGGGCTCTTTTTTGCGCCCCCTCGTCCATCCCCACCCATGGAGGGTGAGACGATGGCAATCGTATGCTATTTCGCGTTCGAGGCGGCGTTCCAATCGGCGGCCATGGCGCAGAGCATCGTGGCAGAGGAATTGGGCGTGGAAGGCGACAGCGCCTTCAGCGCACGCTCCTACCTCGTAGCCCTCGAATTCGCCCGGGAACTGCACGACGAAATCGCAGACGACCTGGAAGATTCGGGGGGAGAAATTTCCGAGAGCAACGTGCTCCGCCTGATGCTGATCGCGGTGGTGCATGGCCAGGAGAAAAGCAGCAATTTAAGACAACGTCTTCGGGCCAACGCTAAGTTCCTGAACGGCGAGGTTTGAAATAGGTGGTTCCACGGGGGCCGGCAGAGAGCTTTCGCCGAGGCTGATTCGCTTCACACGATTGCAAGAACACCTCTGCCGGCCCTCATTTTTGGACGAAGCGAAAAAAATTTCCGGGGGCAAGAACCCCAGCTTTTCTCGGGCCTTTCTTGGCCTGTGGGTCTTCGTCGCCAAAATTCTTGGGCCAGACCGCTTGACACGATTGGGGGCGGCGATCTAAATTGCTCGCGTTCGTGTAATGCGTAGTGTGTATCGAATCAGCCGTCTCTCAGCCATCCCCTAAGGCTCTTGCCCCTGGGTTGACCGAGGTCGGCCTGAACAACCGACCCGGCGTCTGGCCGATTCCGCCGCACACCGGTCAACTCCCGGGGTTTTTTGCGTAGTTTCGAGTCGCGGCGCGGGGGAGAAGGACACGCAACCCGCGCCGCGGCTTGAGACGTTTTTCACGCGGTTGCGTGGAAAGGAGCCGAATCGTGGGGACCCTCGAAGCTCCCCCGTGCCGCTTGCACGGCAGCCTGGAAGCCTACCGCGATCAGTTCGTCCTGGGGCCGCAGGCCCGCACGTCGATCAAGCTGCGGCGGCTCCAGCAGACCACGTTCGAGCAACTGGACCGGCTCTTCGCCAGCGGCCAGACCGCGGCCGAGCGCTCGGCCTCCCGCCGCTACGGCATCGAGTTCCTCTTGGATCGGCTGTTCAAGGCCCTGGAACGATACCGGCGCGATCTGGAGCGGGCCCGCTCCGACGGCACAAGCGACGCGGGCCGTGAGCGGCTCTTGGGGCGAGCGATGGCGCTTTATCGGATTTTTCCCAAGGGCACGATCGAGTTTCCACCGCCGGCCGACGCCGGCGAAAGCGGCGGTGATCGATCGACCAGCGCCGGAAACGCCGGGGACGCCGGCGTGGCCCATGAACTCCATGCAGGAGCCCAGCGATGAGCAGCAGCAACCAGCCGCCGCAGAGAAGCGCCCGGCCCTATTCGGTCAGCGAATTCAAGGAGCAGCGGGCCGAGTTGACCATCGGCCTCATCCCCCTGGTCGCCCACATGCGGCACCGCGGGCGGATCGCGGCCGACGCGCTGCGGGCGGTGGATCACGCGAAGGCGCAAAGGCGCTGAGAAAGGCACCACGGAGACACCGAGGGCACGGAGACAAGGGCTCACGCGAAGGCGCAAAGGCGCTAAGAAAGGAAACAAAAAGGGCGGCGGCCCGGTGACACCGTTTTCAAGCTGGAGACGCGCGAGGGATGGAAATCTCGCGGCGGGCCGCCGCCCCGAAAACAAAGGAACAACGCCATGGATTCTACCGCGAAAAACGGCCGCGTCAAGGCGGAAGCGCCCGTCCGGCGCCGTGTCTACCAATACTCGCGCCGCCGTGTCTACCAATACTCGCGCCTGCTCACGCTCAGCGTCGGCCGCGACCTCGACCACCGCTTCCATTGCTGGTTAAGCGAGTACGGCCGCTACGATCGGCTCTTTTTCAGCGAGGCCCTGCCGCCAAGAAAGACCTTCGCCGAGGCGGAGGCCGACCTGGAACGCTTCGCCCGCGCCAAGGGCCTGGTGCAGATCGCCGATGAGCAGGTGTGCCGCGTCTGCGGCTGCACGCATGAATCGGCCTTCTGCGAGGAGACCGGCGAGCCGTGCCACTGGATCGAGGAGGACCTGTGCAGCGCGTGCGTGGGCAAAGCGGAAGATTCACCACGGAGCCACGGAGAGCACGGAGGGGGAAAGGGCCATGGGTGAGCATACGGGCATCGCCTGGTGCGACGCGACGTTCAATCCCTGGTGGGGCTTGTGGGGACCGCAAGGCCCGCGGCGGTTCTTTGACGATGAGCATTGGCGCGAGCCACTGCGATGGAACATCTCGTCGCGCAAGCTGGGTCAACGCCGGCGGGTTTTTTGCGGCTCGATGTGCGATGTCTTTGAGGATCGCGAGGACGTGGCCGAGCCGCGCTCCCGCCTGGCGTCGCTCGTCGACCAGACGCCCTTTCTCGACTGGCTGCTCCTGACGAAGCGCCCCGAGAACGTGATGCGGCTCTGGGACCGGGCCGCCACGGACTGGGGCGAGCCGGGCAGCCTGGCTCTGCCGCTGCGGAATATCTGGATGGGCATCACCGGGGAGGAGCAGCGGTTTCTCGACGAGCGGCATGGCCACCTGGCCGGAATCGCGGCGCTGAAAAGCTTCTGGTCGCTGGAACCGCTCTTGGGGCCGATCGACTGCGAGCGGGCCTGGCGCAATTCGAGGATTCCCGACTGGCTGATCATCGGCTGTGAAAGGTTACCGGGCAACGGCGCCGGGCGGAGGTGCGCGTTTTGGTGGGTCAGAGACCTCGTCGCTCAGGCGCGGGCCGCCGGCGTACCTGTCTTCGTCAAGCAGTTGGCGATCGAGGGCCGCGTGTCGGCCGATCCGGACGACTGGCCGGAGGACCTGCGGATTCAGGAGTTTCCCCTTTGCGCCTCTGCGCCTTTGCGTGAGACCCCTGTTCCGCCGGAGGCGTCGGCATGATGGGCGAGAGGAGGGGATTTAGGGGAGAGGGATTTGGGGATTTTGGCAGCGTCGAGCTTCGGACTATATGTCCGAAGCTCGGCGGTACCCGCCCGCTTGCAATATGGAAGAGGGGCCCGCGGCGGAGGGCGGAAGGCACAGGGTCGTCCCCCCGACGATCCGACGATTGCCGACGCCTTCCGCCTTCCGCCGCCGGCCCGTTTGCAAAGGCGGACGGCGGAGGGCGGAAGGGGGAAGGAAACGACCAGGCCAGAGAAGAGGCGGGCCTCTCCGGACTTCCCCCTTCCGCCTTCCGCCGTCCCCCTTATTTCCGATCTCCGCTCCGCCGCTCGGCGGCAACGTGGCATGTGGTTGTCTCTCCTTACCACGGGACATGGTGCGGCGTCGTCGAGCGGCGCAGCGGGGATCGGGGGGCGGCGCGGAGGGCGGATCGTGGAGGGCGGCCGGGAGAGTCGCCGCGGGACAGCCGGGCCATCACCTGCCCGGTCCTGCGGATGGTACGAAAACCGGCCGCCTTCCACCGTCGGCCCTCGCGTGGGCGCCCTGGTGGGGTTTGAACGACTGCACATCGTGAAAACTGCTTTTTGCAAAATGGAAGACGGAAGGGAGGCGCGTGGAAGTTCGGGCGACGTGCCCGGGCCGCGTCTCTCGCGGGTGGCGTGACGGTGGGAGCGGGGCGCCCACGCGCGGGCTGAGCCGACAGGGATTTGGAGAGCAGGGATTTAGGGACCGGGGATTTAGGGATTTGGCGTCTCGAAATCCCGTAATCCCAAAATCCCTCGTCTAACTACACTGGAGCAATAGCGGTGGATTGCCCTTCGGCACGGACGAGCTTCACACTACGCAACGGCACTTGGGCCGGGGCCGTCCGCCATCACGTAAGGACTCTGCACCATGCACGACCTGTTCTTGCCCGCTCGAAATCCCCAAATCCCCAAATCCCTGCCGTCCCCCATCACCACTCCCGCCTCGGCCTGGCCCGACGCCGGCGAGATGCTTTTCAGCGAGGCGGTGGAGGCCTGGTTTGCAAGCCGATCGCACCTCAGTCAGAAGACGCTCGATGGAAATCGCTCCGTGGCCTGGTCCATATTCCGCTTCGTGCGGGCGAACCTCTCGCTCTACGCGCTGCGCAAGCTGCATCCCACGCTGGCCGCCGAGTGGTTGCAATGGCTACAGGCCAATCCGCCCACACAGGCCAAGGCCTGGTCGTTGCCCAGGGACTTTTCGCGGGAGAGCGTGGCGCTGTTCCTCCAGGACTGCGACGCGACGCCGGAGATGGCGGGCAAGACGCGGCGGCGGAAATCGACCGTGAATCGCTTTTGGCGGGATGGCGGCAGCCAGCTCTGCAAGTGGCTGGGGCAGACGGCCCGACCCACGAAAAAGGACCTGCCGCGGCCGCGGCGGACGCAGCCCTTGGTGCCCACGCTGGAGGAAATCGCCGCCCGCTGGCGGGACATCCTCATCGGCGGCCAAGGCGAGGCCACCGCCAGCCAGCGCCGCCGCGTGGTGCTCACGCAGGGCTTTTTATTGCTCACCGGCCTGCGCAAGCAGGAGGGCCTCTTGGTCGAACAGCGGGGCCTGCAGGACTCGTTCCTCCTGGTGCCCGGCGAGATTACCAAGCCGCGGGTTCCCAAGATGATTTGCATCAATGGGCAGGCCTTGGGCGTAGCCGCCGCGCTCCGCGGGCAGTTGACCTTCGGATTCGCGGAAGGAAAACGGCATCGGCTGTTGGGCTGGCCCTACACGCCGGGCCACTGGGACCACCTGGTGGCCAAGTGCGGACCGGCGGCCTGGAAGAATCAGCAGCAGTCCTTGCGCCAGCGCTGCGCGACCTGGGTGCGCGCCCGCGATCCGGACGCCGAGCGGGTGCAGCTTGGCCACGGCGGCGGCGACGTGGTGCAGATTCACTACCTGGACAAGCTGCGGGAACTGCCGGCTCTGATGAATCAATTCGTCTTGCCGGACCTCGACGTACCCGGCTTCGCCTGGCCGGCGCCGATCCAGGCCAGCCACGCCGTGCCCAGGGAGCTTTATGCCGAGTTCGACGAGCTCATGGACGCCTGCGAGCCGGCGGCGGCCTGAAACATGAATACACTCACGCGGAGTCGTGGAGGGCTGCTGGACGCATCCAACGCGGACAAGGAAAACAGCCTTGTGTTTCCGCGGCTCCGCGTGAGACTTTTTTCTCTCGTGGAGGCGGGCGCAAGATGGCGATCGGACCCTTTGCGTCTTTGCGCCTTTGCGTGAGCCTTTTTTCGACCTGGTGTTCTTGAAACGAAGGAGCAAGCGATGCTGATCCTGGTACGGAAGGAAAATGAAAAGGTGCTGATGCCCGCGCTGGGCATCACGATCACCGTCTGCCGCCTCAAGGGCGACAAGGTATGCCTGGGCATCGACGCCCCGCGGGAGGTCGAGATTCAGCGCGAAGAGGTCCTGCAACGGATTCTCTTGGGCCAGATTCTCCAAGCGCCGCCGGCGATCGCCGCGGACCTGGTGCTACCGCCGGAACCGGCGGGGAGGGTTTTGGCATCATGACGACCGAAACGCTTTTGCGCCTCGGGCCGCACGATTGGGTCAATCCGGCGGATATCGCCGCCGTGCGGTGGTTCAGCAGCCCGGTCACGGAGCATTGGGAGCTGCGCATCTGGCACCCGGCTGCCTGGCCGGCGATGTATTTCGTCGTCGCCCGGGACTGCGAATTGGACGTGGTGAAGGCCCTGGGCATCGAGCCGCGGCCGCCGATCGAGCGCGCGGAAGCGGCGGAGAAAGTCGATTAGGCGCGGCGGCGCGGCCGCGCGGAAGACAACGAACGAAGGGATTCAACCATGGAAAAGGAGCGGCCCTACCCCGTCGCCGAACTGCTGGCGATCGCCGAGGGAGAGCACGCCGAGCGCGTGGCGACGCTGGAAAACCTCCGCAACGTGACCGAGGTGCGGAAGAGCTACACCGCGGTGCTCCTCTGGCTGCACGGCCGCGGGGCGATCTCGCGCGACGTGGCGGCCGACTGGCGGGAGATCGGCGCCTCCTCCGCGGTGCGGCTGGGACAGCGGACGGTGCAGGAGGCGGTCAAGTTCTGGCGCCGCCTGGGCATCTTGAAAACGACCGCGCGGTATGATAACAACGGATCGTTGATCGCTCCGCTCGCACGACTGGACTGGGGGGCCGTCCTCGCGGTCATGACGGGCCGGCCGAATGCCGCCGTGCACGAGGCCCCCAGGGCGGAGCGGGTGGCCGAGGCGGAGGGCCGGCATTTCCTTGCCGGCCCTCCGCATTCTGACCCTTCTCCGGAGAACCCTGGGGCAGAGTCCATTGCCCGCGGAGAGCAGTTTACCGCAGCCACGCAAAGCGCCCAAGGGCAAGCCGGAAAGGCCCTCTCCACTTCCGGGGGTCCTAGCGCACGGAGGCATACCGACAACGGGGGTCCTAGCGCACCGTGCGCTACCCCTAGCGCACCGTGCGCTACCCCTAGCGCACGGTGCGCTAGGGTCCTTACCGCCGACGGGGGTCCTAGCGCACGCGAGCCGCTTCGCCATGGAGCGTACGCGCGGCGTGACTGGCAACGCGTGCACGCCTGCGCGCACGGTCTTTCCGTCTCCGTATCCGATTCCGTCGTCGACGACGGAGGCGTGCGCCGCGAGGCGCCGCCGGCCGCGGTGCGGTCGCTGATCGGCGAGGCGGCGGCCTTGCTGGGCATGAATCCGCCGGGCGAAAAAATGCACCGGCTGCTCTCGGCCGCCGCCCTGGCTGCGCTCTGGTTTTGGGGCCGCGATTGGTTGCTCATCTCGGCGCGAATCATGGGCGAGGACATGAAGGAAGGCAGGGTGAGGAGGCCCACGGGCCTGCTGCCCTGCATCCTGGCCGAGCAGGCCGTGGCCGTAGGCGGCATGCAAACCATCGATGATCCGGGCGTCCGCCTCTCGCGCTACAACGCGATCATGAGTCCCATCGAGCGCTTCGCCGCGCGCAGATACCCGCCGCCGGCGGCGCCGCCGCAGCAGCCGCCCGCGGCCGCCGCGGCGCGATCGCGCTACGAGGTCTCCGCGGACGAGCGGGCGGCGCGACAGCGCGAAGAGCGGGGAATCATCGCCGCGGCGCGCAATGCGCTCAAGGCCGCGCCCTCCCCTGCCCCGGGGCAGGGCGAAAGCGGGGACCAAGAAAAACCCCTAGAATTCGCGGGGGAAATGCAGAAGGGGGGCGCGGAACGACAAGGCGAAAGCGAGCAGGGGGAGGGGGATTTCGGGACGGGAGACGGGGAAACGACCGATCCCCAAATCCCTAAATCCCCCGTCTCTAAATCCCTCGTTTCCGCCGCCGCGCGGCCGCCGTAACGTGCGAACTTGTGTCCCGAGCCGCCTGCTCGTCGCAAGGCGGCTCCGGCCGGACCGGCGCTTTGGCACAGTTCACTTGGCAGAGGACGGGCCGGCGCCGGCCCCGGCCGGGTTTTTCAAATTCCCGTGGCGATTCGAGGAGGGAGGAAGGAAAAGTGGTTACGACAACGAAACGAAGACGCTCTCACGCCAAGGCGCCAAGGCGCAAAGCCAACCAGACGGCGCCGGACAGCAAGACGAAAGCACCGGCGGCGGATAAAAACCGCTTCGAGCACGATCTCTGGGGGCTCATCGACGGCGCGGAAAAATGGCTGCGGCGGCACCGCGTCCCGCAACGAGACTTCGGCCTCTGGACGATGCTGCTGCCGGACGAGGAGTGGCACGTGTCCATCTCGCTGAAGGCGTGGACCGCGAAAGTCGATCGTTGGCTGGAGGCCTGGCGGAAGGCCGGCTGGCAGCGGGCCCCGGCTGGTCGGGAATACCAGGTCTTCAAGACCGTCGGCGACGTGCCGATGGGCATCCAGTTCGCCGACCTGGGCAGCGGCGTCTACGCGGTGAGAAAGGGCGACCCGGAGTTTTTCAGCGACACGGATTACATGTCGCTGAGTCAGATCGGTTCCCGGACGACGCCCGCGGCGGCGGAAAAACTGCTGCTCAAAGAACTCGAGAAATTCCGCCAAAAACGGGCTAAGGTGGAACTGAAGCGCTTGGGCGGTAAGCGCCATCCTCCCCGCGCCTCTGCGCCTTTGCGTGAGACTCCTTCGGTCAAACCTGGTGCCCCCGGCGGAAACGGCGAGGCCGCCGGCACGGCCATGGTGCTGCGCCAGGACGGCCCGGACCTGCCGGCGATCGTCTCGCTGGAGGAGGCCGAAACGCTCAAGGAGTGCGAAGAGACGATCCGCCAAAACCTCCATGGCTTTATCGAGGTCGGCCAGGCCCTGGGGCGGATCCAGCAGGAGCGGCTCTATCGGGGCAAGTACAAGACGTTCGAGGAGTATTGCCGCACGGAGTGGGATTTCGCCCGCGCCTACGCCTACCGCCTGGTGAGCGCGGCCAGCGTGGTCAAGCGGCTGGAAGTGTCACCAATTGGCGACGGCGGCAAAAGTGGGACGAAGCGCTCCGACCTCCCGGACGGCCATATCGTGCTGCCGGCGACCGAGTCGCAGGTGCGGCCCCTGACGCGGCTGACCGACCCCAAGCAGCAGATCGCCGCCTGGAAAAAGGTCCTCAAGGCGGCGCCCCGCGGGGCCGACAACGTGCCGCGGGTGACGGCCGAGATCGTGGAACGGGTGGTGGCCGAGACGATCGGAGAGCCGACGAAGAGGCCGGCGGCAAACGGGCACGCGGCGATGGAAGAACCTCGCGCGAAGCCGCAAAGCCGCGAAGGAAAAGAGATTCACCACGGAGACACGGAGCGCACGGAGAGGGATCATGGGCTGCCGCTCTGGAAGCTCGAGGCCGCTACGCTCTTGGCCCTCGACCGCGAGTTGGAAGAGACGGTCAAAACCTATTCGCTCGACGAGCTGGACGAATTGCTTCTTTTGCTCCGCGACCTGGCCGGCCGCGTGGTGGCATTGCACGCGAAGTGGCGGCAAGGAGGGGCCCGCCGCCAATCCCCAATCCCCAATCCCTCGGTCCGATGAGCTATCCCGGCGGCAAGGCGATGGAAGGCACCTACCAGCGGATCATCAACCTGATCCCGCCCCACGACGTCTTCGTCGAACCCTTCGCCGGCTCCGCGGCCATCGCCCGCCTCAAGCGGCCGGCCAGGCGCACGATCCTCATCGATCTCGACCCGCGCGCCACCGACGCTTTACGCGCTGTCGGCAGCCGCTTGCCGGCAACCACCGGCAGAAACGGCGATCGGGTACCGGCGCAAACGCCGGCGTCGGACCGAGCCTTGCCGCGGCTACCGACGAATACGCAGGTGGTGGAAGCGGACGGCATCGCCTGGCTCGAATACCAGCCCGACCGCGTCATGTCGAGTTGGTTCGTTTACGCCGATCCGCCCTACCTGCCCGAAACATGCAAGAGTCGCTGCCCCTACCGATTCGGCATGGGAACGAAAGAGCACCTGCGGCTCCTGGAGGTTCTCAAAGAGCTTCCCTGCCCGGTGATGATCTCGGGCCGCTGGTCGCGACTCTATGCCGAGCAGCTCGGCGGCTGGGCATCGCACACCTGGTACGCCATGAACCGCGGCGGCTCGACGGGCGAAGAGACGATCTGGATGAACTATGCCGAGCCGACGGCCCTGCACGATTACCGCTACCTGGGACGCGACTATCGCCAGCGGGAAAACCTGGCCCGCCGCCGGCGGCGCTGGGTGGCCAGGCTCCAGCGCATGGACACGCTCCAGCGGCAAATGCTCTTGATGGCCATGCAGGAAGTTTTGCTCGGTCCGCCCCCGGCGGATCCGGCGGTGGAGGCCCATAGCGGCGGAAACGGCGATGGTCGATCGAGCAACGGCCGAAGCGGCGGTGATGGCCACCATCGGTCGACCAGCGGCGGAAATGGCGAGGGCGGCCGGGCCGGGAAGAAAAAAGCCCCTCGGCCGAGACCGGCGAAAACGGCGGTAGCCGCGGCAAGGCGGGGGAAACCATGAAGCTGCTTCTCCCCTGGAGATGGCTCATCTCGGCCTGGATCGCCTGGCGGACCCGGCGGGCCTTCAGGCGGGCGCTGCGCGACAAGGGCTTTTCTTGATCCGCCGGAAAAAGGACTCACGCCAAGGCGCTAAGGCGCAAAGGAGGGAACGGGGATGGTCAGCGACGATTACATTCGGGGCCTGGCGGCGCGGCTCGATCCGGCGGCACAAGCCGAGTTCGGCGAGATCGAACGATTGATCCTCAAGCGGTCCATGATCGCCTGCGGCATGGAAGAATATCCGCCGGTCCGGGGAGATTCAACCGGCGCACGCGCTAGCGGCGACATGGTCTGCAAAATCTGCCTCCAGACCTATGCCGCGCATCCCATGGACTGGCGGGTGATCGGCTATGGCGACGTGCCCTTCCTAAACGTGCTCTGCAACGGGTCCCGGGTTAAGTTGTAGCCCGCTTCCTTTGCGCCTCTGCGCCTTTGCGTGAGATCTGTTCGTCGGCGGGTGCGCGCACGGCTCGGGACCAAAAAAGGTGCAATAGACCTTTTTTCCCCAAGTGCTCAGGCGGCCCGCCCTTGCGCGCCCACTAGCCGCAGCTTCTCCTGGCAGCACTGCGAGATGAACGCCAGGTCGTCGATCGACAGGTCGGCCAGGCGGCGGAGGATCAAGAGCCGCGCCGGCTTGCTGCGGCTGGGCGGGGCCACGCGGGCCGGACGCAGCTCCAAAACCTTCAGGCGGACGGCCGCGGCCGTGGGCTTCTCGGCGAGGATCCACGCCCAGAGGGCCCTCGATTGCGCCGAGAGGGCCGCGCGGATCGCCCATTGGCCGGTCCGCGGCTGACGCTTGATCAGCGGCAGCAGGGCCCGCAGCGTGCTTACGGGGAGCGTCTTGGCGGGCTTCGAACCGAAGAGGTGGACCACCCAGTACAGCGCGATGATCCGGTTCACCCGCAAGGCCTCGCCGCGCAGCCCCTCGGCCTTCAGCCGCTCGACGATGTGGCGGATGGCGGCCGGGCGGGCGACGGCGTGGCGGGCCTGCTCGGCAACCCATTGATCGGCCCAATAGCCCAGGTGCACGACGCGGGCGGTAGTCGCCTGATCGGCGGCGAGCCAGGCAGCCACCAGCCGCCCGAGCGTGACCCGGGGAGCCGCCGCCGGCGGCGGCGCGGGCCCGGCCGCGGCGGGAAGGGAGGCCGCCGCGACCGGACCGGGAGGATGTTTTGCTTCGGTCGCGGGTTGGTCGACGGACTCTTGCCGGGAGGGGGCCGGCGCGAGGTCCGCCGACGGTGCTTTTGCAGGGGATGCGGCCGGCTGCGTCCCGTGGAGAACCCGGCCGATTATC
This sequence comes from uncultured Planctomycetaceae bacterium, assembly GCA_964459965.1. Taxonomy (GTDB): domain Bacteria; phylum Planctomycetota; class Planctomycetia; order Planctomycetales; family Planctomycetaceae; genus DASPSM01. The sequence goes on from CAYWOV010000001.1 coordinate 38,101, forward strand.
CCCCCGAGCGAAAACGCTTGATCCTGTGCGTCCACGTCCCTTTTCCCTCCAAGCAAGAGCCACAGACCCAAACCCACGTAAGAAAGGTTTCGGCAGGTCCGGGGACTCCAGTTTTGCCGGATGGGGCGCCGGCCGCTTTTCGCGCACCACCGGAACTTGACTTTTTCCCCCGCACGGGTCCTAAGCGTGAGCTAAACTTTTCGGACTAGGAAAGCCCTGCCTCCCCTTCCGCCTCTGCGGCCCACCCTATGTAGATCGTTTCCCCATCTCGCCGCGCGGCGTGAAGCCTGGGTCTATAGGTCCCGGGCACAATTCGCGCGGCCGCGGCACCCGTGAGCTTTGCTCCAATGGCCCGCGGCCGCGCGATCTCTTTGCAAAGGGGGAAGGCGGAGGGCGGACGGGGGAAAAAAATGGAAAGAAGCCCCGTGACCAAATTCCAGGCCGCCAAGGCCGCCCAGCGTCTGAAGGTGATCGAGGCCAAATGCAAGGATCTGTACGAGGAACGGGACTCGATCGAGTCCCGCCTCATCGACGCGGTGCGGGCCAGCCGCAACGAATCGATCGCCCTGCCCGACGGCGCCACCATCACCCTGAAGGACAATTTTCAGGACCGCGAGGGAAACCCGCGGAACGTGGCGTTTAAGACAGCCGCGGTGAAACGCTTTGAAATCCAAGTGAAGTAGGCGAGAAATCAAATTCCCCGCCGCTCTCCGGCAGCTCGACGGCCCGCAGTGAAGAGGCGTTGACGGGCGAGCGGACGGGGAACAGAGAATCGCCAGACGCATGACCTCCGCAATTCTTCCCGCCGCAGCCTCCTGCCCGATTCCTGACTCGCGGCCGCCGCGCGCCGGCAGCCGCAGCGTCCGCTTCGCCCAGGCCCGGTGCGAGATCCGCGACGGAGACGTCCTGCTCTGGCGGCCCACCTCGCTCTGCGGTCGGGCCATCGCCGCCGCGACCGGCTCGATCTACTCGCACGCCTCGCTTGCGGCCTGGTTCTGCGATTCGCTGGCCAATCTGGAAATGGTCCAATGGGCCGGCGGCCGGGCCGCCAATCTGGAAAAGCAAGTGCAGCGCTGGCCGGGCTGCTGCGACGTCTACCGCGTGCCGGTGATCCCCGAGCCGCGCTGGGTCGTCAGGCAGATGTTCCGCCTGGTGCAGCAGGACTACGGCTGGCAGGACTTTTTGTACATCGTCGGTAGCCGCTATTTGCGGTTGCCCCTCTTGGCCGTGGAAAACACCCGCGATCCGGAGCAGCCGCGGGTGTGTAGCGCGGCGGTGGCCTGGGCGATCCGTACCGGCGCGGGCCTGCGGGTCGATCCGCGGCGCAACGACGCCCAGATCGTCCCCGGCGACCTGGCCGACGAGGATTTTTCCCGTTACGTGCTGACACTGATTCCATGAGAACCGAACAGGTCTCACGCAAAGGCGCAAAGGCGCAAAGAGGAAACGACATGAACCGCCGTCTTTCCTTGGCGCCTCTGCGCCTTTGCGTGAGAATCTTTCCGCTCGCATTCGTTGCCTGACGTTATCCCAGAAACCGGCGCCTTGGGCGCCGAGAAAAGGAAGAGCCATGAACCGCGTTTTCGTGCTGAAGAACTGCCTGCAAGCCGCCACCGCCCTCCGCCAGACCCTGAGCCCGGCGGGCATCCGCCGCGCCTACCGCGTGGTGGGCGATCTGCACGCCCAGACGATCGAAGAGGCCGGCTCCAACGCGGCCGTGCTCGCCGTGCTGACGACGGCCAGCGACGAGGAGAAGGCGCAGGCCGCGAGCGAACTGGGCTGGACGCCCAACCCGCAGAACGTGCAACTGCTCTTGCAGATCGCCGAGCAGATGATGGTCATGATGGCCGCCAGCAAGGGCGTCCCGGCCTGATCAGAGCAGGGATTGGGAGAGCTGGGAATTTCGGGATTTCGAGAACGCCCGAACTCCGTACCCCTAAATCCCTAAATCCCTGACCCCTAAATCCGTCTCTCTGGAGCAAAGCGATGTCCATCGTCACGCTGCATACCGGCCGCCGCGTCGCCACGGGCCTGGTGCGCTCAAGCCGCGCGGCGCTTTCTGCCGCCTGGAATCCGTTCGGACACGGCAGCCGCGTGAAGGCGTTGCCGGCGGCGCCGGCGACGATCATCAACTCGGCCGGCGTCGTCCTGGACCCGTACGGCAACAGCGACATTCCCGACCCGCGGGACACGAGCTACCCGGGCGATCCTGTGGGCAATTGCACCTGCGCCGCGATAGCCACGATCCTGGTGGCGCTCTCGCAGGTGACCGGGCTGGCCGGCGGCCAGTTGAATCTACTGGCCTCGATGGTCGTCCAGTGGTGGCAAACCAACAATCCCCAATGCGACATCCTCCACGCGCTGGAGATGCTGCAAACGGTGCCCATGGTGGACGCCAAGGGAAACCCCTACACCATCGGCGCGAGCGGCGTCATCGACTGGAGCAACTACGAGGTCGTGCAGCAATCTCTGAACCTGTTCAAGGCCATCGACAACGGCCTGGATTCCAGCCCGCTGCAGGCGGCCGTGGGCAACTCGGACGGTTTTATCGTCGCGGGCGTCACGAAGCCCCTGAGCAATTACGATCACTCGACGCCCACCCTCGACGTCGGCGAGGCCGGGGCGATCGCCGACGCCTGGAAGGTCGCGCTGGACACGAACAAGATCAACGCCACCGAGCCGGTCATCGGCATGGCCACCTGGGGAGTGAAGGGCATCGTCGAATTCGAGAGCTATGTGAATATGAACGGGGAGGCCCATGTGATCCTCACCAGCACGGCCCGCGGCGATTCGGCCGCGTGGAACCCCGTGGCGGAGAGCGATTTTACCGATCTGACGGGCGAGCCGCCGTCGGCCGACGAGCCCACGCCGGCCCAAAAGCTGCCGACGCAGCGGGCCATCGAGGTGGCGCGGCGGGCCGCGCGGCACTACCGCCGCGATCCGGCCCACGTCCTGCAAGTGCTCGAGCGGCTGGAAAGCGCGTTTCCCGAGTAAGACGGAAGCCAGACGGCCATGGACCCACACCGATCACCACGGAGACACGGAGAGGGACGGCCTAGAACCAATCCCCAATCCCCAATCCCTAATCCCTTTGTTGAACAACCCCCGCGGCGCGCGTCGCCGCCTTCCCCTTTTTTGGAGAGCATCGTCATGAAGTTTCCCAGCGTCCTCTGTTTGGTCTGTCTGTTCATTGCCGCGGTCCTCTTGCCGCTGGCGTCGCACGCCGTGGCCGCCCAGCCGGCCTCCGCGTCGGTCTGCAATGCCTGTGCCGGCGGGGTCTGCCCGTTTTGCAACGTCTGTCCGCAGCGGGAAAAGATCGCCGTCCCGGCGACGGCCGAGGTGAAGTCCACTTGTGCAACGGTTGCGGCGACTCGTCCTACCGCCTCGGTGCGCGCGGGCGTGCAAGCGATCGTGGCCCGGGTGAGATCGCTTGTGCCCTCGCCCTTTGGGCGTCGATCCGCGATCTTGACTGGCCGGCTCTTGCCGAACCGTCCGCACCTGCTGCCGAGGCGGCGAACCTAATACTTGGTTGCCGTTCGCGCCTCTGCGCCTTGGCGCCTTTGCGTGAGGAGTTTCGTGCCATGACTTCCTTGCTCGTTTGCGGGGCGGTCGCGTTGGGCGCCTACTTGTTGGGCTACCACGACGGCAAGCGTCGAGGTCGCAACGACCTGGACAAGATCCTTGGCGACTTCGGCAAACTGGCCCGCGAGGTGGGCCGTCAACTGTTGGGAAAAGACGAATCGATATGACCACGGGGACACCGAGAACACGGAGACAAACCCGGGGGGGCGGAAGCCAAGTGCTTCTTTTCTCCGTGTTCTCTCGGGCACCGACCGCTTGCGGTTGGTCGCCGTGGTGAGTAAGGAGCGTCTCGTGCACGCCATACCGCAGAACGTCGATTGGAACGCGGTCTACGCGATCGGGGCCCTGGGGCTGGCGATCTGCGGGATGCTGGCCGGCATCGCCTGGCGGATGTCGCATCGCTTCACGCGGCTGGACGACGGCGTGAGGCAGGTTTCCCGCGGGCAGCGGCGGGCCTGGCGGAAGATCCGCGAGCATGGGGAGCGTCTGCAAGCCCTGGAGCTTCGGCAGCCCGAGCCGCGGCCGCCGGTGGTGCAGGGACCGTGGACGAGCGGCTACGTCCAGGGCGACTTCAATCCGCTGGGCTGTGATCGCGCCCCCCCGTCGGGCGCGTGAGAAAAGAGGGATTTCGCTAACAGGAATTTAGGGGGACGCTGCGCATGAAACCGAGATGGTCTTGCCTGGCTTTTGGACTTCTTGTGGCGGCCTGGCTGGCCGCCGGCTGCCGTGAATCCGCAACGCGGCCGCCGCGCCGGCTCGGGGCGGTGGTCACGCCGACCTACCTCGTGCCGGATCGGAATCTTTCCGACGTCCAGAGCCGTAGCGCCTCGCTGGCCAATCTGGGCGGCGTCAGCTCCGCGACCGTCTCGGGCAGCCTGTCCAGCTACTTCCTTTCGGCCGGCACGCCGGCCTTCGCCACCACGGCCACGCTGGCAAACTACCCCACCACGGCCAGCGTGTCGGGGTCCCTTGCAAGCTATTTTCCTTCGTCGGGAACAACGGCCCTTGCGACCACGGCCAGCCTGTCCAACTATTTTCTTTCGTCCGGCACTCCGGCCTTCGCCACCACGGCCACGCTGGCGAATTATCCCACCACGGCCAGCGTCTCGGGGTCGCTCAGTAGCTATTTCCTTTCCGCCGGCACAACGGCCTTTGCCACCACGGGAAGCCTCGCCGCTTACGAGCCCATCTCTGCGATGGCCGCCTACGCCACCACGGCCACGCTGGCAAACTACCCCACCACGGCCAGCGTGTCGGGGTCC
>CAYWOV010000002.1:0-25492 GCA_964459965.1 uncultured Planctomycetaceae bacterium
GCTCTCGGCGACCGTTCACAATTTCGGCAGCAAAGTCGCCCAAAACGTGCGGCTGGGCATCCTGGCCGATGGAACCCTGCTGGCTCGTAGCGTCGAGATCGACAGGCTCGAAGCCAACCAGGAGATCAGGCGCGATATCGACGTCACGTTCAAAAAACCCGGCAAACATACGGTTGAGATCCAGCTTCCCGACGATTCACTGCCGGCCGACAACCGGCGAGTCGCCGCCGTGGAGATCAACATCGCCAACCCCGTCCTGATCATCGACGGCCACGACGAGAACGACGACGGTTCGTACGTATCGATGGCGCTAGCCGCCGAGCCGTCAATCACCGGTTATTCGACGCGAATTGCGGGTCCCGATTTCCTGCGGCACGGCTCGCTCGATCCATTCCGCTGCATCTACATGCTCAACGTGCCGCAGTTGCCGGCCGACGCGGTGGAGCTTCTTTCGGACTACGTGCGCCGCGGCGGCGGTCTCGTGTGGTTTCTTGGCGACGTCGTAAACACGTCGTTCTATAACGAAACCTTGTACACGGCGGGCGGCTTGTTTCCCGTGCGACTCGGGCGGATACCCAAGCAGGCCGTGCGGGCCGACGAAACATCGCTGGCTCCCGACCTGACCATCACCAACAATCCGATCTTCAGCGTTTATCAGGGACAGACAAATCCCTTTATTGACGCCGTGAGGATAAAAACTTGGTTTCCCGTCGCGGACGATTGGGTCCGTGATGACAACCAGCGCAAGGACCCCGTCTCAACAATTGCCTTTCTTCCCGGACACGAACCTTTCGCTTTCGAGCGGAAAGTCGGCAAGGGGCATGTCGCCGCCTTCCTCTCAAGTGCCGGCCCCAAATGGAATGATTGGAGCCTCAACCCGAGCGTGGTTGTCTTCCATCTGGAACTCGTCAAGCACCTGGCCCGCGAAGATCAGACCCTGCAGCGAAAGATCGTGGGCGAACCGATTCAAGTGTCGTTCGATCCGGCCGAGTTTCTGGAGACAGTAGAAATCACCGCCCCCGATGCGAATGGCAAGCGCGTCACACGATTGACGGCCACCCGGCCTCCCGGATCTGATAAGCCCGCCGCCGAGCCGCCGCCGGCTGCGGGCCCAGTCGGATCGCGAAAGGGTGCCAAATCACGCTCGGATGCCGCTGTCCGCATCTCTGCGACTTATCCGGAGACCGACCGGCCGGGCATGTATGTCGTACGAATGTTCAAGGATCAAGCCGCCGCGCCGCAGGAGCAATGGATCGCGTACAATGTCCCGCCCGACGAGAGCGATTTGAAGATGGCGACGAACGCCGAAATCCTCGCGCGGCTCACGAGTGATGTGCACGTGCAAATCCACGAACCGGGCCAAACTCAGTGGATTGAGGGGCACAGCACGGCCCAAGAGGCGCGTACGCTCTTACTCTTCTTTCTCGCAGCCGCACTTGTCGCGGAGCAGCTCTTCGCGCATCGGCTGAGCTATCATCCGACGCACGCAGGGAGCGCGGCATGAGCGGTTATCCGTGGAGCGCGGGACTCTTAGCAGCGAACGATTCGCTCCGCAACTTCGAGTTAGATTGGCCCTCCTCGCCGGCACGCTGGGCTGTCACGGCGACTGCCGTCGTCGTGATGATCGCCGTCGCCGTCGGCGTTTACCGGCTCGACACGCGGGGCCTGTCGCGGGGTTGGCGCGTGCTGCTGACGACTCTTCGCCTGGCAGTTATCGCCGGGCTGCTCGTGATCGCCGTCAATCCGCAAGAGAGAATTCGGCAAATGGCCTTCCGGCCGTCGCGTGTGGCCATTCTGGCCGATACGTCGCTCTCGATGCGGTTTCCAGAAAAGTCCGCCAGCACGTCGACGTCTGCGGAGGCTCAGCGCAATCGGGCGGACGCCACCCGTGCCCTGCTGGCCGATTCGCCCCTGTTGGCCGAGCTGCAGAAGCAGCACAACGTGCGGATTTATACGTTTGATTCGGGGCTGACGAGTCCCGCTGCGGTCATCCTTCCCGCACAGGCCGAGCGAGCGACACTTGAAGCGCCGCACGCCGGGCAAACGCAGAAAACCGAAGCAGAGAAAAAGAATCCGGCCTTATCGGGCACAACCGCCACGGCCGGCGCATCCCCCGATTGGAACGAAATTCTTCGCCCGCGCGGTCTCGAAACGCGGCTGGGCGAAGCGGTGATTCAAGCCGTCCAGCAGCTCGGAGGGCGAACTCTTTCGGGAATTGTGGTGATCTCCGACGGCGACTCCAACGCGGGCATCGAGCCATCGACGGCGCAGGAAGTCGCGAAGGGCGCCGGCGCCCGGCTGATTACCATTGGCGTGGGCAGCACCGAGCCGCCCGTCAATCTCCAGGTCGCGAGCATTCAGGCGCCGTCCGACGTGCACGTGGGCGACCCCTACGAGTTTTCCGCCTTCATTCAGGGTTACGGCTTGGCCGGCAAAACGGTTACGGTCGAACTCCTCTCGCGGCCGGAAGGAGACGAAAAAACGCCGCCGAAGGTCATCGAAAGCCGCGATGTTCGCGTGCGGGAAGATGGCGCACCGATCGAAGTGCGGTTCCGCCAAACGCCGACGGTGGCAGGTGGAGTCGAACTCTTTGTGCGCGTGCGGCCGCCGGCCGGCGTCCGCGAATTGAGTCAAGACGACAACGAACGCCGCAAGACGGTCAACGTCATCGATCGCAAGCTGCACGTGCTCGTCGTCGCGAGCGGTCCGATGCGCGATTATCGGTTCTTGCACACGATGCTCAATCGCCACTCGTCAATCGATGTTGACATCTGGCTGCAGACGGTTTCTGCCGCGACGGTGGGCCAGGTCAGCCAGGAATCGAAACGGCTGTTGGTCGAGTTTCCGAAGACCGCCGCCGAGCTGTTCGACTACGACGTGATTGTGGCCTTCGATCCCGATTGGTCGCGGATTCCGCCGGATGGTCGCAAGAACTTGATGAATTGGGTGAGCGAGCACGGCGGCGGCCTGATTTTGGTCGCCGGTGACATTTACACGCCCCAACTCGCCGGGACGACGGACGATGCACTTAAGGAGTTGCAGAGGCTGTATCCCGTCTTTCTAAGTGCTTCAGTCTCGGAGCTGTCGCTCGACGCACGGTCCGAACAACCTTGGCCAGTTGCCCTCACCCCCGAAGGCGTCAATGCGGGTTTCTTGCAGCTGGCTGACAACTCGCCCGATACGAAGGCCCAGTGGCAGGAGTTCCCCGGCGTGTATCGCTGCTATCCCACGGGGGGACCCAAAGCGGGGGCAACGATCTACGCGAACTTTGGCGATCCACGCGTGCTAAACGAGCATGGGCCGCCCATTTTGTTTGCAGCGCAGTTTTATGGTTCGGGTCGCACGCTTTATTTAGGCAGTCCGGAAATGTGGCGATTGCGGGCCGTCGATGAGGCGTTTTACGACCGGTTCTGGACCAAGGCGATCCGCGAAGTGGGGCAAGGCCGGCTCCGCCGGGGCACTGCCCGCGGATTACTGCTTTTGGAACGCAGCCAATACGCCTTGGGTCAGACGATTCGCATTCGAGCCAACCTGTTGGACCCGCAGCTCAGCCCCTTGGAGGTGGAATCGGTTGAATTGAATATCTTTGACCCGCACGGAGCTCCGCTTGCCGCTCCCCGATCGCTCCAACGCGATCACGAAAAAGCGGGGCAATACTGGGCCGATTTCCGGGCGGCCGTGCCGGGGACGTACCGGGTCCTCGTGCGGCCCGAGCCGGCGGACGAAAAACAGAATCTTACCGCCAAGATCGACGTCGTCTTGCCGAATCTCGAATCCGACAATCCACGTCAGAACGCCAAGTTGCTTACGGACTTGGCGCGAGAAACCGGCGGAAAATATCTACCGATTGAAAAGGCTTTGGCCGAGTTACCCGGCCTTTTGCCCGACCGCGGCGAACGGTTCGCCGTTGATGAGCAGTTGCGTGCCTTGTGGGACCAGGAATGGGTCCTGTATTTGCTGGTGGGACTGCTCGGCTCCGAATGGGTGATTCGCAAACTCCTGCGACTGGCGTAAACGTGACTTCGTCCTCTTCCAACCCATTGCCGGCAGGTAACTTACTCGCGGAGCGTCCCGCCACGACGCCCAGCGGTAAGCGACCCTCGATCAATGCCGTCTTGGCCCGTTTGAGGAGGCGAATCCGCGGGTATGTGCTCTTGGAGGGGGCCGCCCTCTTGTGCGTCGTCTGCGGCGTGCTCTTCTGGCTGACGCTCGCGCTCGACTGGACTTACTTCCGCCTGACGGCACTCGAGCTTCCAAGGTGGTTCCGCGAGGCGGCGGTCCTTTCGGCGGTCATCCTGGTCGTTGCCGGCCTGATGTTCTGGATTGTGCTCCGCTACTTTGCCCGCTTCCGCGCACGAGCTCTCGCTCTCGTTCTCGAGCGGCGGTTCCCCGAACTTGGCATGCGGCTGATCACCGCAGTCGAAATGGCCGAGGCACGCTCGGGTCGCGAAACGCCCCTGACGGCCGCCATGATCGAACGAACGATCGACGAAGCATCCCAGATGTCGGCAGCGCTTCCGCTCGAATCGGTCTTCGATCGAGCGCCCTTGCGGCGGGCGCTCGTAGCGGCGGTCCTACTGGTGGTTTCCGTGGGCACTTTCAGTGTCGTCGATGCGGCCGCCGTTTCGCGCTGGGTCCATGCCTTTGTGAATCGAGACGCGGTCTATTGGTCTCGCGAAACCCAACTCGTCGTGAAGGCCATCGTTCAGCCGGGCGATCGCGTTCGCGAGTTTCGAAACGGACAGCTCAAACATCCCCGCGGCGTTGACCTCGTGTTGCTCGTCGAAGTTCCCGAGGGGGCGAAAACTCCCGCGTCCGTTGAGCTCAATTACACGCTCGACGGCGGTCGTGGCAGCGGCAGCACGGAGATGGCCAAAAGCGGCGATCGCAAGTTTCGCCATTCGATATCGGCCCTGCTCGACAGCCTGTCGCTCTGGGTCTCCGGCGGAGACTACGTCTCGCGGACCCCGTTGCGGGTTGAGGTTGTCGACGCGCCGCGGCTCGATCAGGTGACCCTGGATTGCGACTATCCCGACTACACGGGTCTCGATCGCGACAGTCAGGGAAACGTGACGCGACACAGCGTCGAGGTGCAAGGCTCCCAGGTGTCGCTGCCGATGGAGACAGCCTTCGTGTTGCGAGCGCGGGCCAACAAACCGCTTGTCGCGGTGCGGATCGAAAGCGAAACGCGGCGGATCAGCATCGCCCGCGACCGGGCGACCATCGCGGTCCGCTCACCCTCGGGCGATATCGGGCCGGAGCAAGCCCTGCCGACTCCACCGACCGGCTCGCTTCTGTCGCCGACCGGTACCGCAGCGGAGATCCCATTCCTGCTCACGGCGAAAGCCGATCCGAAAAAGGCCGACGTGCCACACCCGGGGTCGGCAGCCAAGGCGGCGCCGCAACGAGGGGAGTCTCTATCGCGTCTGCCGATCGCAATCCCGGCCGACTGCCGCATGCGAATCGAGCTGGAAGATACCGACGGCATCACGAGCGTCGAGCCGATCCGGTTGGTAATCAATGGAGTCGTCGACCAGCCTCCCGCCGTCCAGACCGAGCTGCGTGGCATCAGTGCGTCGATCACGCGAAAGGCCACAATTCCCGTCACAGGCACAATTACCGACGACTACGGCATCGCCAAAGCTGAATTTCAATTTCGTGTGGACAAAGAGAAGGACTGGCGGATCAGCCCGTTTCGGCATGCACCGGTCGGCACGCCGAAGGAGTTCGCCCTTCGCCGCGAGGAATCGGACAACACCGAGCGATTCGAGGTGCTGCCTTTGGAACTCAAGGCCGGCCAGCGGCTCATCCTGTCGGTGTTTGCCCAGGACGGCGACAATCTAAACGGTCCCCACTCGACCCGCAGCGAGGAATATGCCTTTCAAATCGTAAGCGACGAGGAACTTTTGTCGCTGTTGTACGTCAAAGAAGTGAACCTGCGCGAGCGGTTCGAAAAGATCATTTCCGAACTCGAGGGTGTGAAAAAGGATCTCATCGATCATCAGGGGCGTGCCAACGGATCGGTCGCGCGATCCGGAAACAACGGAACGGGTTCAAAGCCGGATGCCAACAACCGCTCTCGCGATGCGGAAGGCGACCCCGAAAGCCTGGGCGATCTGCAGACGGCGATTGCCGTGTGTGCCGTTCGCTCGTTGCACCAGGTCCGTAAGAATTCGGTCGAGACGGCATCGGTCGAGGAATCGTTCCGCGGATTGTTGGACGAGCTGGTGAATAACGCCGTCCACACGCAACAAATGGCCGATCGCATCGGCCAGCAAATCGTGCAGCCGCTGCATTTGGCCAACGAAAAGGACTTTCCCGCCGCGGACGAGGCGATCGGCTTATTCAAGCTGGCGATCGATTCCCGCCGCGATCCGGTGCCGCAAATCGAGAACAGCGTGCGGACCGTAACGGCCTTGATCGGCCGACTGAAAAGGGCCCTCGCGGAAATGCAAGATCTCGTAAAATTCCATGAGGCAATCGCCCGGCTGCAAGGCATGATTAAAGACCAGGAACAGATCATCGATACGACCAAGCAAGAGCAGAAGAAAAAACGCCTCAAGGAACTTGAGGACCTTAAATGAATCCGACCCGTTCGATACGACTGTTCTCGATACGACTGTTCGTCGGTGGACTCATCTGTGTTGTGGTCCTCGGCTCGGTTGGGAGAGTCCACGCCCAGGATCCGCCGGCAAAGGACGCAACGCCGGCCGGCAAGGCCGAGCCGGGGGTGCTTAACGAAGCGGAAGCCGGTTTGAGCCGCCGTTACAAGCAGTTCGAGCGGACTCTGCTGCAAATGGCCGAGTACTTGCGGAAGACCGAGCCGGAGCGGGCCGACCTTTTGATCCGCGCGATCGGCAAGAGCAAGGAGGACCGCGTCGCGCTGCAGATGGACCAGATCATGGACCTTCTGAAGAGCGAGCAACTCGGCGACGCGATCGGCCGCGAGGAGCACTTGGTCTCCAATCTCAAAGGCCTCCTGGAACTGTTGCAGAGCGAGGATCGCCGTCATCAACTCGAAGAGGAGAAAAAGTGGCTCGAGTCGGTCAATCAGGAAATCGGCAAACTCTCGATCCGAGAGAAAGAACTCAGGCGAGCCACTGAAAAAGGAGGCAAACCAGACAAACTGGCCGAACGACAATCGAAAATCGGCGGTGACACCAAATCGCTCCTGGAGAAAATCCACAAACAGGATGCGACCCGCAACGCCGCGAACCGGAAAACCGGCTCCGACAAATCGGATAAGTCGCAAGCCGACAAGGATGGCAAAGAGGGCGCCGAAAAGGAAAACGCCGAGAAGCAAGACGGCGACAAAAAAGACGCCGACAAAAAACAAGACGAGCAGCAAAAACCCGACGGGTCGCCCAAGTCGAAGGAGAACGACGAGAAGTCGAAAGGCGACAAGCAATCGAAAGGCAAATCGGGCGACAAGTCGCAAAAGAGCAAACCGGGAGATCAAAAGAAGCAGGACTCCCAGAAAAAAGAGAACGGCGAGAAAAAGCCATCTGATCAACAGGGCTCACAGGAAAAAAGCGAGGGTTCGCAGGAAAGCCCTCCGTCCGATCAGCAGGAAAGCGAGTCAGAGCGGCAGCAGGCGCAAAAAAAGACCCCCGGCCGCGAGCAGATCGAGCAGGCCCGCCGCGCGATGCAACAGGCCGAAGACGAACTGAAGCGGCTCCAGGGAACGAAAGCCCTCGAGCGGCAGGACGAGGCGATCCGCAAGCTGGCCGAAGCCACGATACGGCTGGAAAAGATCCTCCGGCAACTCCGCGAAGAAGAGCAGGAAATCATGCTGACCTCGCTCGAGGCCCGGTTCGCGAAGATGCTGTTGATGGAAATCCAGCTCCATCTGGATACGGTCACGCTCTCCAAGACAGCGAAAAACGCGTGGACGCCCAAGCACTTCGGCAAGGCCCGCGACCTTTCCGTCCAACAGGAATCGATCGGCGATGAAGCATTCCGCGCGCTGACGCTCTTGAAGGAAGAGGGTTCTTCGGTCGCGTTTCCAAAGGGAGTCGAGCAAGTCCGCGATGACATGCTCACCATCGCGCACCGGCTGGGCAAGAACGACGTTGGCGAACTGACGCAGTCGATTGAAAAGGACGTGATCGAATCGCTGGAGGAACTCGTCTCCGCGCTGCAATCTGAAATCGAGAACCGCAAAAAGCCGGAGAACCAGCGCCGCCGCCAGCAGAGACAAGGCGGCGAACAAGAGGACAAGCAGCTCGTAGAAAAGATTGCCGAACTGAAGATGCTCCGCTCGCTGCAGCTTCGAGTGAACCGCAGCACGAAGACAATCGGTCGTCTCATTCGCGGCGAGCAAGCGACCAGCGACGACCTTGCCGCCGAGTTGCAGCGGCTCGCACGGAAGCAGGCCGAGATTCAGGAAGCAACCTACATACTCGCCTCGGGACGAAACCAATGAATTTCACAAGCAGCGCGAAAAGTGGGCCGGTACTCGCGGCACGAGCTTGTCCCGCCCGACGGAGACTGTTCTGGTTTTTACCCGTTGTGGTCGGACTCTGCGGCATTTCAGCGGCGCAAGCCGGTGCACCGGATGTTTACGCGCCGCGCCCGGTCGACGAGGTCCGCAGTCAGTTGGCGCGATGGCTCACGCAGCATGGTTTTAGCAACGAGATCACCGCGTCGCAGATTGCCGCCGTCTGGTCCGCAGGCGGCGGACCGGCCCCCGGCCGCGACGTGTTCGATCGGTTGATTAAGTCGTTCTGCATCGCTGATCCGGACACGCGGCGGTTCGTCGAGGCCTCGAGTCCCGCCCAGCCGCTGAAGAATTTCTCTTCGCAGGACTTCCTCAATCGCGACGACGCGGACGAGTTCTACACAATTCACTTGCGGTTGTTTTACGCCCGCGCCCTGACGCAGAGACTGATGTACGACGAGGCGCTGACTCTCTTCGCGAGGATCGATCCGGCCCGCGTCGTCGATCCGGCGACATGTCTTTTCTATCAGGCCGTGTGCCAGCAGCAGCTGCTCAAGAAAACAGAGGGCTTGGAAACGCTCGACAAGCTCCTGCACCGAACCGAAGGGGTCGCCGAACCGTACACACGTGTCGCCACCCTGATGCAGGATGAGCTGCAGGCCCTCGACGACCGTTCGCTCGATGGCGTCTCGCGAAAAATGCAGGATTCCGAGCGCCGGCTCGACCTGGGCCGCGGTGGACAGCGCGTGCAAAAGGTCCAGGAAGAAATTGTCGAGTCGCTCAACGAGCTCATCAAAAAGATGGAACAGCAATCCAATCCGCAATCCCAGTCCGGACAGGGAGACAACAATAGTAACCGCTCGTCGGGTCCGGCCGAGGACTCGAGCATCAAGGGAGCGACGGCTCCCGGCAACGTCGACAAAAAGAACCTGAAGAAACAAGGCTCGTGGGGCGGCCTGCCGGACAAACAACTGAAGGACGCCAAAAACCTGTTGAATCGGGAATTTCCGTCGAACTACCACAACGCGGTCGAAGAGTACTTTAAGAAGCTGGCCGAAAAGCCGGCGGCAAAGTGACTCGATTTCGAGTGCCTCGGCTTCACAGTGAGAGTGTGCTCGGTGACAATAGAGGAACGTTCGGGAGAATACAGGTCGACCACTTGATGACGCGTCTTTCACCCAAATTGATCGCGCTCGTCGCGACCTTGGCAGCCGTCGGTGCCGCGGGGCCGCCGCCGGTCAGTCCCCCCGTGGAGTTGACGACTTTGACAGGCCGCCGCGTGACGGGCACGCTGGTCGAGCTGTCGCCCGATCATGTGTCGATGAGCGAGCGCGGCAAAGAGGTACGCGTCCCGTTGGCCGAGGTGCTCGATCTGCGAACCATTCGGCCGAAACCCGCGGTGCCACCCGATCCGCGCCGGCCGGAGCTGACTTTGACCGACGGCTCGCGGTTTTATTGGTCGACGTTACAGGTGGGCGACCGGCAGGTGTCGGTCGAATCGCCGCAACTGGGCAAATTTGCCGTTCCGCTCACGGCCGTCAGCAGCATCCGCCTGGCCTCCCTCGATCGGCAGGTCGGCGACGCGTGGAAGGATCTCTCGGCCCGCGAAGTCAATCAGGACATGCTCGTCATCGCCAAGGGCAACGTTCTGGACCATCTGGATGGAACGGTGGGATCGATTGACGCAAATACCATCCATTTCGTGCTCGACGGCGAGGAGCGGACCGCCAAGCGCGAGAAACTCTTCGGCATCGTTTACGCACGCCGCACCGCCGAGGGAAGCAAACCGGTGTGCGAACTTTCCACAACAGGTGGCGACCTGCTTAAGTTGCAAAGCGTCGCTTGGAGCGACGGCCAGCTCAAGATCGGACTGCTCGGCGGCGCTCAGCTTGCCATGCAGGCCGAACAGGTCCTGTCGCTCGATTTCAGCTCCGGCAAGGTTCGCTTCCTTTCTCAGCTTGAGCCGCGGGAAGTCAAATACACGCCGTTTTTCGATCAAGTCTGGACGTATTGTCGCGATCGACCCCGCGACGGCGGCTCACTGCGGCTGGGAAATAAGGAGTACGCCCGCGGCCTGTGGATTCACTCGCGCACATTCCTCAAGTACCGCTTGAGCGGCGATTATCGACGCTTTCAAGCGGTGATGGGGATCGATCAGGCGGTCGCGCCACTGGGAAATGTCCACGTGGTGATTAGCGGCGACGGCAAGACGCTGTTGGAGTCGGACGTGCGCGGATCCGATCCGCCGCAGAATCTGGACCTGGACGTCGCGGGTGTCCGCGATCTCGAAATCCTTGTCGATTTCGGCGGCGACTTGGACATCGCCGACCACCTGGACCTGGCGGACGCCAAGGTCATCAAATAGGCGGCCGAACGCCGGCCGATCTCGTAGGAAGACATCGGGAGAAACATGCTGCGGCGCCTTGGAGCTTGCCTGTTCGTGTTGGCGGCCTGTTGGCCGCTCGCGATCACCCAGGCGGACGAAGTCGACGCCGCGGTGCGCGATGCCGAGCGCGCCCGTGTCGCGACGATTGCCAAGCTCGTCCCGACGGTCGTCGCCGTCTTTCAGCGGTCGGCTCCCGCCGGCGGATCGGGCGTCTTGATCACGCACGACGGATATGCCCTCACCAACTTCCACGTGGCCGGCGAAGACCAGTTCTTCAAGTGCGGTCTGAGCGACGGCAAGCTCTACGACGCGGTATTGGTCGGCGTCGATCCGACCGGCGACGTGGCGCTCATCAAACTTGTCGGGCGCGAAAACTTTCCGACGGCGACCTGGGGCGACAGCGATGCCGTACGCGCCGGTGACTGGGTCTACGTGCTGGGCAATCCGTTTTTGCTGGCCGCCGATTTTCAGCCGACGGCCACTTACGGAATTGTGAGCGGCGTGCACCGCTATCAATACCCGGCCAACACGATCTTGGAATACACCGATTGCCTGCAGGTCGACGCATCGGTCAATCCCGGCAACTCGGGGGGTCCGCTCTTTAATGCGGCCGGCGAGCTGATCGGCATCAACGGCCGCATCTCGGTCGCGCAGCGCGGCCGGGTGAATGCCGGGGCCGGGTACGCCATTTCGATCAATCAGATCCGCAATTTCCTGGGGGGCCTAAGATCGGGCCGGGTCATCGATCATGCGTCGCTCGGGGCGACCGTCTCCCGCGATTCGCATGGGGCAATCATCGTATCGCAAATCCTGGAGGAATCGGACGCCTTCCGCCGCGGATTGCGGGTCGATGACGAGATCGTTTCGTTCGCGGGCCGTCCGATCCACAGCGTGAACCAGTTCAAGAACGTTTTGGGCATCTTCCCCGAGGAGTGGAAGGTCGCGCTGGTCTACCGTCGCGAGGGGGAGAAACACGAAATCCGTGTGCGGCTCCGTTCGCTTCACGCAAAGCTGGAAATGTCCGAAATGTCGGCCCCTGAGGATCAGCCACAGCCCGATCGACCGTCCCGCCCGCGCCCGCCGAATAGACCCGAGCCCCCGCAAGGACCAAAGGGCAAGAAAGACCCGCGTCGCCCGCCGCGGCGGCAGCGTGACCGGGCCGTCGCGCGACGGCAGGAATCGGACGTTTCGGAAAAGCTCAAAGCGCTCTACAAAGCCAAGCCCGGCTTCGCGAATTATTATTTCAACGGCATCGAATTATCGCGCGTGCTGCACGGTCTGGATGCCTGGGGCGATTTTTACAGCCGCCCCGGTTTCCAGCTTTCCGGCGAGACGGCCACAGGCGCGCCGTTCGAGTGCATTTTGAGCGGCAATTTCGCCTCGTTACAGACGGGTGGAAAAACCTACCTGCAACAATTCGATCAGGATCCGCAGGACGAGCCGCAGGGGAGCGGCGGATTGCTCGTGGCACTCAATCAGTTGCGGCTCCTGCTCACGCAGCGGGACAAGGCATTCGGGTCGCTCGTTTACTTCGGCACCGAGCCTTTGGACGGCGGCAACGAGCAAGTCGACGTTTTGGAGTCGAATTTGGGAAGCGTCGACAGCCGCTGGTATTTCAGCGTGGCGAACGGCGGACTCGTCGGCTTCGACACACGGCTGTCGGACGACGCCGACGCTTGCGAGATTCGCTTTCGCGAGATCGGTGCGTTCGAGGGACTTCATTTTCCTTCCGAGATAGTCGTCCGACACGGCGACCGCGAATATGCCATCTTCCGCGTCCTGCACCTCAAGGAACGGAAGTGAGCGATGCGCGCGCCGGTTCGTTTTCTCGCCGCCCTCCTAATCGCCTCTCCGCTCGCACTGACGGGCCGTCCGCGAGTTTGCGAGGCCGCGCCGTCCACCGCGTCCTTGGACACGCTCGACGCAACCTTGGCGAAAGTGGTCAAGATCTTTGGGTCTGGGGGCGTCCGGAATCTCGAGGGTTACGGCACGGGTTTGCTTGTCTCTCCTAATGGACACATCGTGACGGTTTGGAGTCACCTGCTCGACAGCGGTGACGTCAGCATCGTGCTCAACGATGGTCGCCGCTACAACGCGAAATTCATCAAGGGAGACCCGGCGCGCGATTTGGCCGTGCTCAAGATCGAGGGCGACAACCTCGAACTGCCCTACTTCGACCTGCGAGACAGCGCCGACGCCTCGCCCGGGACGCGCGTTTTGGGCTTCAGCAATATGTTTAAGGTGGCAACGGGAGATGAGCCGGTCTCGGTCGTCCACGGCGTCGTCGCGGCTCGTGCTCGCCTTTCCGCCCGTCGCGGCGCGTTTGGCGCGGCCTATGAAGGACCGGTCTATATTGTCGACGCCGTGACGAACAATCCCGGCGCCGCCGGCGGCGCCTTGACGACGCTCGATGGTCGCCTGGTCGGCATGATCGGACGGGAGCTGCGAAACACCGAAAGCAATACCTGGGTGAATTACGCCGTTCCGCTCACGCAGCTTCGCGAACCGATCGCGGAAATCATCGCCGGCCGCTATAAGCCGCCGGAGCCGAGACCCGACGAGGCCAATCTGCAACGGTTTTCGGCGATCGACCTGGGGCTGGTTATGGTGCCCGACGTCGTTTATCGCACGCCTGCTTATGTGGAGTCGGTGGTGCCCGGTTCGCCAGCGGCCAAGGCTGGCGTGGGGACGGAAGACTTGATCGTGTTCGTGAATGACGAGCTGGTCCAATCGAACCGGACACTCAAAACGATCCTGGGGCGGATCGAGTCGGGGGATACGCTTCGGCTCGTCGTCCGGCGAAAAGAAAAGCTCGTTCCCCTGGAGCTTCGCGTCCCGGATCATCGGGGCAAATAGGATCGCCGCATGCGCACATTTCGATCGGCGTCGCCACACCGCGCGCTCGCTTTCTTCATGATGGCAGTCGTCACGGCTGCCGTACACGCGGCCGCCTGTTCCGCCCGGGCCTCGTCCGAGCGTTCGGTTGATGCGGCTGAGGAGCAAGCCTTTCGGCGGGCGGCCCTCTCGGTCGGCAAATCGGTCGTCCGCATCCAAACGGTCGGCGGCGTCGACCGCGTCGGCGGCGTGCTCACCGGGACGGCGGCGACGACCGGCGTCGTCGTGTCGGAAGACGGGTTCATCGTTTCGAGCGCCTTCAATTTCATATCCAAGCCGTCCACAATTCTCGTCCACGTGGAGGGCGAGCGACCGTTCGCCGCGCGGCTCGTGGCCACTGATCACCTGCGGATGCTTACATTGTTGAAGGTCGAGACGGGCGGATTGACGCCGCTACGAGTCGGCGGCGGGAAAAAAGTCGATGTCGGCCAGTGGGCCATCGCCGTCGGACGCACCTACGACAGTCCCGACCCAAGCGTTTCGATCGGGATCGTGAGCGCCGTTAATCGAGTTTGGGGCAAGGCAATTCAGACCGATGCCAAGGTCTCCCCCGTCAATTACGGCGGTCCGCTGATCGACGTTTCCGGAGAAGCGCTAGGAGTCATTGTTCCGCTCTCACCCTCGGCGAAAGAAGAAACGGCGGGCGTCGAGTGGTACGACTCGGGGATCGGCTTTGCCATCCCCATGGACGACGTGCTCGCAGCGGCGGCGAGGCTCAAAAAGGGAAAGGATCTGTTTCCCGGCCTGTTGGGCGTCAACATGAAAGAGGGCGGAATTGACGAGCGGCCGACCATCGATCACGTGCGATACGATTCGCCGGCCGAGCATGCCGGCATCAAAGCGGGCGATATCCTGGCGGAAATCGACGGACATGCGATCGGCCGTCACGACGAGATCAAACAGGTGCTCGGACGAAAATACGCCGGCGACAAGGCAGCGGTCGTTGTCCGCCGTGGCGATTCGACCATCCATGCCGAGGCCACGTTGGCCGACGTGCTGCTGCCTTACGAGCCCGGATTTTTGGGAATTCTTCCCGCCCGGCTGGCCGCTGATCAGAAGGAGCATGGCGTGGCCGTGCGCTACGTGTTTCCCCATTCCGCGGCCGAACAAGCAGGGATTGCCGTCGGCGACCACATCGAGCAGTGGAATGGGAAAGAGATAGCGAATGCCGACCAGCTGAGTTCGGCGGTCCGGCTGCTGCGGCCCGGCACGTCGGCAAAGGCCGTTATCGAACGCGGTGGCACTCGGCGGACCATTAAAGTGAAATTGATCGCCGATATCGAGACGGTCCCTCGAGACTTGCCGGCGTTCCGCGCATCGTCGAATGCGGCGTCAAAAAACAAATCCCAAAAGTCGGCCACCGAAAAGAATGGCGACAAGAGCGCCGAGAAAGACGAGGAGAAGAAACCGACCGCAGAGAAGAAACCTCGAACGGGCCTCTTCCACGACGCGCTTCCGGGCGATTCGGCACCCACCTACTGGGCCTACGTTCCCGAATCGTATTCGCCCCGAGACGCATGGGGGCTCGTCGTTTGGATCGCGCCCGCGCGCGACAGCATGGAGGCGACCATTCTGGCCCGTTGGCAAACGCTGTGCGAGGAGCGGCGTTTGATCCTGCTCGCACCGCTGCCCGCGGAAACGTCGGGGTTCAATCCCAACGATCTCGTCGGCTCGCGGCAGGTCATCGATCATTTCGTCCAAACGTATCGCGTCGATCGAAATCGCATCGTCGCGCACAGCTTCGCCATGGGAGGCCGATTCGCCGCGGCTTTCGCCTTTGAGAACCGCGAGCAGATTCGCGGGCTGGCCCTGGCCTCGAGTCTGCTGTCCGCTCCTCCGCCGGAGAGCCATCCGAACTTTCCCTTCCGATTTTTCTTGTCGTATCCCGACATCGGTGCGGCGCGCGAACGCTTTCGCGGAATCAGCAAGGTTCTCCGCGAAATGAAGTACGCGGTGACCTTGCAAACGACCAACGCCGCCGGCCGGGCGGTGATTTACCCCGATGCGGACGCGATCGCCGAGCTGGCGCGATGGATCGACTCTCTCGACCGCATTTGAGCGAACGCGCGATCTCAGTGGCCCCATTATGTGAGTGGTAACACGGGCTTTAAGCCGGCAGGTGGACCGTGCTCGGCAGGTTGTCGCGGCCGCGCGGTTTGGAAGATCGCTGCCGGCTCGCGAACCACACCAGGGCGGCGACCAGCAAGCCGACTCCAATCGCGCGCGGTGAAAGACACAGACACCAGATTGCGCCCACAATCGCCAAAGCCAGCGGCTGACGACTGGCGAGCCACGCGGCTGGCTTGGAGGTCGAGAACCACAGCAGCATGGCGAAACTGAAGGCAAGAGCCACAAGCGCCAGAGGAATCGTCACGAATGACGCGCGGAAAATCCGCAACTCAATCGCTCTGGGATTTGGGTCCGCAGCAAGCCGTCCAAGCAAGACGCTGCCCGTTCCTGACGCGAAGGATGGCGCGGGCTCCGGACCGACGGCTTCGCTACCGGCGGCGGGTTCGTCAATCGTCACAATCGTTTTTGTCTCATCCGCAAAGAGACTGGGGCCAAGCGGCTGAAAAGACGCCGGCGCGAGCGGCCGGAATTGCGAGGGGACACTCAACGCCAGGAGCATTGCTTTCGTGTTGAGATCGATCGGCGCCGGAATCTCCTCGGAAACCTTGGCCATCGGACCGAGCGGCGGACCAGTCGATCGGAACCAATGAATAGCCAGCCGATGAACCCTGCGTTCGGAGCCCAAAGCAAACGCGAGTTGGCCGTCTTTTTCCGAGACAGGCTGAACGGGCTTTCCATCGAGAAGAGCCGCCCGCAACACGGCCGAGGCGGGCCAATGCACGCTGAGAATCGGACCCGATTGCTGCTCGAGCAGCATAAAAAGCGAGCCAAGGGCCGAACCGTCCGCGGTCAGAGCGACGTTCGTATAAATCCGTGCCGGCGCTTGCCGCGTGGGTGTGTCAGCCGATCCGGTCAATACCCAATTTGCCGGTTCACTTTCGGCGGATGTCCAGCCGTTGAAGACTTGGCCGTCCGGCAACTGGCGGCGCATCCACTCCGGCGCAGCGGCCGCTTGCATTGCGACGCCGGAATCCCGAGCCGGCCGCCAGGCGATCGAATCGGCAACGAGCAGCAGGCTCTCCGTCGGCGCCGCATTCGTCATCGCGAACGAGGGAAGCTGCCATGTTTCGCGATCGAGTGTCTGACTCCAATGAATTTCCACGATCGGTTCGACGGCAGGATGCGCTTCTAATAGAACGCCCAACGAGCCGTCGGCGTGCGGGCGGACCTGTTTTTCGACGTTCGCGATAATCGTGGACCGCTGGGCAAGCTCCTGTGGGATGGTGATTTCAAACGGCCCCTCGTCGCTGCGATTCCCGGCGAGTCGCAAGTAAACGCCCACATGGATTGTCTTGGAACTGTCCGGTGTTAGAACAGTAACGCTGGCGACTTGCGGCAACTCTGCCCGCTGCGTGACGCGAACGCTCGGCAAGGGGGCATCGGGATCGAGAAGATACTCCCGCGTTCGTCGTAACGCACGCTGGTCGTCGCGTTCGTCTCGCAGCGGCGTTACGGGCGGGGGAGCATCGATTACCGCGAGGTCGACCCGGGGACCAGGCTCGATCAGCAAGCGAGCGTCGGTGACCGTGGCCCCGACGAGGCTCACCGCCGGCAGCTTCATTTCCCGTCCCAATTCAACCGCTATGGTTCCCGAAACAACGAGATCCTGCGTCGCCGCGGCCCGATCACGAAGGAACAGTGTCAGGTCCTGCCCGCTGCGGCTGTACCGCACGAGCCGCTCCACATCGTCCTCCTGAATCGAGATCGAGTCGATCTTCAAGCGGGGATCGACGTGGAGCCGATGAACGAACGCGGGCGCACTCTCGACTCGAATCTCGGCTGTGGTCTTCCAAGTCAGCCGGTCGGCCGTGAACTTTCCTTCGTGGCTGATCCGCACCTTATGTGAAGGCAAAAGCGGCATAAGTTCGACCGGGAGTGCCGACACGCCGCGACTCTCGAGAATGAATTCGGGCTCTTTGCGACCGCCGCCGCGCCACTCTTGCCGAAACGCGGGGTCGGCGCTCGACGTGTGGGAGAGGTTCGGCTCGTTTGTCGAAACGGCCGTGCGGTAGCCGGGAATGGCCGTCACTCCCACCTGATTCGAGAGCAGCTTAACCCCGGCGTTTGAGGCGCCTGAGAACCGCACGAGCGGAATCATGAAATGGGGCGGCCGACCCAGCGCTGGAACGGCTCGCGCAGGAATCATCAGCCGCACGCCAAGCGTGAACGGGCCGTCCAGTTTGTTCAACAGGGCGAATTTAAGCGGCACCCAGCGGCCGTCGGCGGTTGGCGTTCCGCGTGCGATCCGAAAACTGTCGTCCGCCGCCCGTGCGATGGCGGCGGCGGGAATCGTCCACTCCAGGCCGTCGTGCCCATTTTGATTGGCTGCGTAGCTCACGCGGCAATCGATTTCGATCACCTCCGGACTGACGCGAACGAATTGGACGGCCCGGGCCTCGGTCGCGGGATGAATCGGCGTCCGAACCGAGCGAGGGGCGATCCTCACCCAGGCAGTCTCTCCAATCTCAACGATCGAGACGACACCAGCGGCGAGTGTGCGAACCTGGCCGTTGTCCGTTTCGACGGTCATCGGTGCTGCGGGGCCATGCTTAAGCACCTGGAGTTGGGCGTTTGCCACCTTTGGCATACTGAACTCGAACCCGGCCGGAGTCGCGCTTCCGCTCGTCTCGGGAAAAAAGCTCAGCGTGATGTCGAAGATTCTCGGGCGCCGCAGCGCGGGCGCATCTTGAGCCGAGCGCTCCGGCGGCCCGCCGACGGCCGCCATGGCTGCCATTGGATGCGGGCGCACCGCTTCGATAGGCTGCCGCGTTTGATCGGGCTCGATCGGCGGCCGAGCGCGAGTGTCGTCCGCCGCTGATTCTGTCCGACCGAGAGTCAGCAAAAACGCATCGTCCGTCTTCCGCACCGGATGTGGTCGACCATTCACGCCGCAAGCGTTGGCCCCGGCCAGCGTTACGTTGG
Source organism: uncultured Planctomycetaceae bacterium (assembly GCA_964459965.1). Lineage (GTDB taxonomy): Bacteria > Planctomycetota > Planctomycetia > Planctomycetales > Planctomycetaceae > DASPSM01. Next base: position 18,774 of record CAYWOV010000002.1, read on the forward strand.
ACAGCGGAAGGCGAATCGTGATGTCTTCGGGCGAAACCAGCGCCACCTGAAAGCGGGCGTCCACGCTGGGCGGCTGCCGCGCGTCGAAGGCGACCGCATACTGCGAGGATAAGAATACATACCGGTCCGGCTCGCGTTCCCGGCCGCTCCTGCGGCGCAAGATGTCGAGCGCCCGTCGTGGGATATAGAGAAGCCGTTCGTCGTCCGAGAGCGGTTTGAAAGGGGCCGCAATTCCGCCCGGAGTGGGAACTACGACCAGCAGATCGGACAGCGTGCCAGCGCGAGGCCCCGCAGCAGGAGAGTCCGGTGACGGCGCGATCGAATTCGGTTCGGCTCCCTTGGCGTTAACCACACCAAACGCTCCCAACGCAATCAGCAGCAGGAGTGGCCGGTATTCGAAAGTCACCGTGCTTTCCGGCCGAGAACGGTCCCGCTTGACTGCAGGGACTTTTGCGGTCTGGGCGAACACGGCTCCCCAAACCAGAATCGAAAGCAGCGTGCCAGAAACGCAGGCTCCAAGCAGCAAGGAATAAAATCCCGGTGCAGCGAACGACAATGCGGCCGTTCCCGCCACGATTGCGACCGCGAGCGGTTTCGGCAATCGCACCTTGAATCGTTGAAAGGCCAGTCCGACCGACAAGAAACCGAAAAACATGATCCATGCCAACTGGCGCATCTCCGACTCGTGCCAGACTGCGACCGCCAGCTCGCGCGGCGACGCGTCCGCAGACGCGTGCCAAACGGTCCACGTGGCATCGGGCCGCTCGGGGTCGATCTCCGCGAAGACGTCGGGCCGCGTCGTGGACTCGAAACCAAAGTCGGTCATCCACGGAGCATCAGCAATCGATGGAAGCTGTGACTCGCCCGTCGATCGCCCCAGTGGGCCAAATAGCTTTTCGCTCCAGGAAGGGGTCGGCAGCTTCTCAGTCAAGTCTGTTCCGGTGGGAGCGCCGCACGGCAGAAGTCCCGGAGGCAGCGCGAACCACCAGCGAAATTGGAAAATTTCGGCATCGTCAGCGTGGGGAACCACGACTGCCCGTTTCTCTCGAAAGCGATGAACGGTCGACGAGGTCTTGTACAGGACTTCAACTCGGTTCCATCGTTCGGCGGGGAGTGAGGGAACCGTCACGGCGTCGTCGTGATGTTGCACTCGCACAACCCGCCCATTGACCGCCACCGAGGTCAGCCGAGCCGTCGCATCGAGCGAAAACCGGAACGGCCGCGTTCCCGCAAGCGGAGCGAGGTCAAAGATCGCCTTGTGCAAATCGTCCCCGGTTCCGCCGGCGTAAAGGTAGGAGTGGAGGTCAAGTGCGGCGATTTGAGCGACGGCCTGCCGACCTCCGGACGGCCGCGGCTTGAGGATGAGCGAGTCGGTCGGCCGTTCGTAACTCCACGTGCGAATGACGCGATTTTCGCCACCGGCGTCGACCCGCAGACGCTCGTCCGAGGGACGCACGGGCCGCGGCCCGAATGCCTCGACAACGAATTGCGGCGAGCTTTCGAATCGAACCTCGACGGTTCCCGAAAAACTCCTCGCTCCGGGCAGAAAGGCCAACCCAATCCCGCCGGGGCTCAACGAACTTGGCTTGCGAGTGCCTTCCAATCGGAAGGATTTTCTCTGCGGATCCGGCAGCCGAATTTCCCAAAGCTCTCCGCCGAGCGGGAGATTCCATTCGGAGTGTCGGCTGGTGTCGACCAGGGACGCGTCGAGCGGGCGTGGCCGATCCGAGGCGAGAAGCCAGGTTAGAGGCGGGCCCTCCGACGTGAGATAGACGAACAGGCGATCGAGGGGCCTCGTCTGCGGCGTAATTGTACCGGCAATCCGCTCGGTCATCTGCGACGATTCGATGTCGATCGTTGACTGGACTCGCGCCATAAATCCCTGCTCTCCGCGGCGCAGTGTCATCCTCGCTTTTTCATTGGCAATCGTTTTCCGATGGACGACGATTCGCTCTTCACCGGTTCGGCGGGCATCGGGCAACAGTGGAGAATTCGCAAACGGCGCAGATATGCTGGAAGAGACGAACGGAACAAATTCGCTGGGCGGGTCGAGTGCCAGGTCGATCGCCGGTGAGTGTGTCACCACCGTTTGCACTTCGCCGGTGCGGAGTGTGGGGAACGACAGCACGGGCAGATTGATTGTTTCACCGGTGCGCGGAACGGGTCGTGCCGCTTCGAGGCGAAACCGCTGCGGTTCTCGCTCGGCAACCGCGCGAAAAAAATCAATTTTGATTCGCCGCTTGCGGCCTGGGCCAGCACCCTCGCGGCTGACCCAGTGGATGATACGGGAGACGTCTCCAACGGCCTGTACGTTTGTGATGTCCCAGACATCGGGCAGCCCGCATTCGACTGAAAAAGTGGACCCGCCGCTGGCGGTGCAGAGGACGTCGCAGCGCAAGATGCATTGATCGCGCTCTAAATCGAGACGCTCGAGCATCGACGTCGTCAACGCGGGCGGCGGCTCGCCGACTTTGATCAAAAGGGGCCTTTCGTGGTCGGCATCCCGCAGTTTGAATGTCTCCTCTCCGTCGGCCCCGTAAGTCGGCGCCTCAAGCTGCGCCATGGCAGTGTCGCCGCCGAATTGCAACAGCTTGAGAGGATTGGCGATCGTTAACTCGACTTGACCGTCGCGGCGTTCCGCACCCGCTACGTCAATTCGCGGCAACCGCCACATTTGATCGATATGGCTCACCGACGACGCCTCGACCATGATCGCTCGGCCCTTACCGACAAGCGGTTCCGGCAGGGCGACGTCAATCTCTTGTCCGTCCCTCGAAGCGTGCGATTTGAAAATGAGAGGAACGTCGGTACAGGAAATCGTTTCGACGCGAAGCGAGGCGGGCACTGTCAGCACGAACGAGTTCAAGGGCGCGCGATACACGTCGAATTGCAATTTCGATTGTATTTGCAGCTTTTCGGCGCTCACGACGTAAGCTGTGTCCTGTTCGACAACCAGAGCCGGCTTCGTTATCGGATCGGGCTTGCGCTCGACCCGCAGACGGCAGCTCGACTGGCTTCCGAGCTCGATTTGCCACAAGGCTTTGCCGGGCAGCGAACGGTCTGTGGCTGCCGAAACGACACCCACGCTACAAGTGACGGCCCATTCGTCGGGAACGGAGAGGAACACTTGCGACACAACCGAGGGGGGCAGCGCGAGCGCAAATTCCGTTGCGCCCAGCAGCGACCTTCCCGAAACCGACCATGTGCAGGTCAACCGCGACCGCCCTGGCTCGGCAATAAGCACTCGGCGGCCTGTCGAGTCCGAACCCCAGAGTGCGTTTTCGGACTGGCTTGTTGCGTTCGGGAATTCGTCGCTCGCCATCCAGCGCGGATGGACCAGCTCCAGGCTGGGATTGCCGAGCGGAATGAACGAGGCAGCCGAGCCGCTCTGCGCGATGACGAAACGAGCCTTCCCGTCGATAAGATGCCCCTCGCGAAACGTGGCCCGGTATGTGGCGAGTTCAATCTGCGAGGCCGGTGGCTTCGCGCCCTGGCCGCTAGGTGGTCTCAGCAGGCGCTGCAATTCGGCGGCGGAAATCGGTTCGAGCCCCTTTGGCCAAGCCGAAGGATCGTCGGCATCGACGAATAGTTTGTGAATTTTCAAGGGCGGGTCGCCGTCGGCGCGGGTCGCGGTTGCGAAGCCGGCGAACGCTGCCGCGAAGGCCACGGCCGCCGTCAGCCAACAAAGTCCGCGACCGGCGCAGTGCGAATCGCTGCTCGAGCGGCGGATCATGAGCCGCTCCCGCGTTCCAACGTGGAAACTGGTTGCTGGCCGCTTTGGCTTCCCGGCCGGCTGATGGTGATCGCCTCGGGATCTGAAGTGAGAACGAGAGCCCGTTCGATCGACGACGGGGAAGTCGCAGTCGAAACGAAGTCGGCGGCACTCGGCGCGGCGAGCAGGAACCGCGAGCGCCGTCGCTGAAGCCGTGCATCCAAAGCAGCCGCTCCCGCGGCGAGGACGAAGCCAAATAACGCCGGCTGCAACAGGAGCCGCACGGTTTCCGCCGACCAGAGATAGGCGACCGAAACGGCAAATGCAAATAGGAACAACGTGAGCGGCGTGCGGGCCAGCGGCAGCTTGAACAGCACAAAGGCCGCCAGCAGCGAAATCCCGGCACCGATAAAAATCACGAAGGACTGGGCCATCGAGCCGACGAGAATTGTGGGCACCGCTCCGAACCGGCTGAAGGCGTACGAATTACCGTCGTTGCTGCCCGTGCGAATGCCTGCTCCCAGCCAGCCGCTGATATCCGCCGCCAACGTTGTTGGGCCGCGGTTCCAGACGACGGTCTGTCGCTGCCAGCGAAATTCGGGCGAGAACCCGGACGGATCGAGAAACAGAAACTGCTCATAGGGAAACGTGACTTCCCAGATCAACGACCCGATCGACGTGCTGTCGGGAAAGGTCGGAGCCAGCAGGCGATGCAGCGACACAAAGCCGCAAGGCGATCCGTTCGGTTCGCGATATTCCACTGCGAGCACCCTTTCGGGGTTCGGTGACAGGCTGCCGATGTCGAGGCGATATTCGCCGCTCTCCGGGCGCGTCTCGCGAATTCGCTCGGGCTTGAGTGCCAAGCCGTCCAGCGAGAACTTGGAGTCAATCGAGTGCGGCGGAAGAGCCAGGAGGACGGAGGACGCTGGGCCTTCGATTCGATAAAGGGCTGCCGTTTGCACCGCGCCCGTCACATCGACGATCGAACGCAGGAACACTTTGCCGATTTTGATACGGGGCGCGACGACGGAGGAAATCCGCACGAGGCGCAGCGGTATGGCCGCGCGGTCTCCGGCGACCGTCCAGGCGTGGGTGCTTGCTTTGTCGGGGCTGATTTGAGGAATCTGCGGCGACCAGCTTTCCTCGGTGACCTCGACTTCCGTGTCGTCCCGCGCCCGCAAATCGACGCGCATCGCTTTGAAGGCGGCGTCGCGAGAACGGATGAGAGGCACGAAAACCTGTGTCGACGCCTCGTTAGGCGCGGGTTCGGAAAGGGGGACCGAGTAACGCGCAAAGATATCGAACGTGCCGATGCGGTGCGGCTCGAATGCGATTCGCGCGACGTCGCCCGAATCGGCTTCGCCGGGCGTCCAGATGGGGGTGGCTTCGACGTCGGATTCGCTGCGGTCAAGGAAAAACTGCACGTCGCCGCGCTTGAGCACTTTCGGGAGAACCAGCGCAGCATCGGCGAGCCGCTCGTACGACACGTGGTAGGTAATCCGCTGGGTGACCTGCAGTCGCCCTTCTTGCACCTCGACGCGCGCGGTCGACTCGGTCTCGATTTCCTGTTTCTGGACGGCCGCCGTCGCGTTGAAAGCCTGCACGGCCGAATCGATCCGCAGGGCAACCTGGCGAAGACCGCGAAACGAGTCGGGCACGTTCAACGCTTCCCGGCGCTCCGGCCCAATGGGGCGCACCGCGGTCTCGGCCAGCGGATCGAGGGTCGATTTGACGTTCTCGGCGTCCGCCACGACGAGCGAGCTCGCCGGACGCACCGAGGCGTCGATGACGGGCAGCGTCAACGGGAACTCCTTGCCTTTGCGCGGTATCGACCGCACCGCGCGGAACGTGACGACGAAGTCATTTCCCAGCCGGCCGGAAAGGCGCAGCCGCATTGTGTTTTTCGCGGCCGCGTCTTTCGGATCGCTTTCCATCAGATCGGCGTTCTCCGAGACGTCGTCGATCGTCCAGCCCTGCTTCTTCCAATCGGTCCACTGAAACGCGAGCGCCCGCAGGGCGCCTTGGTGGATTTGAATTCGGAATTGGCCGCTCAACTCGGCACGCTGCTCCGACAGGAGCAAAAACAAAGTCGGTTCGGCCGAGAAGTCCGGGCGGATCTCTTCCAGACCCAGCTCGATCCGAAACGGCTGAGAAAAACTGTACGTGCTCTCCGCCAGGCCCGCTCCGAGCCCGTTGATCCGCCGTACGTTGTCGCCGGTGTGGAAATCAAAATGGAAGCCCTCGGCAGGAATCAGGGAGATATCGCCCGTCTCGGCACGCGCGCCTTCGACCTCAAATCCACGAATGACGATCGGCGCGCCGGCGGGTCGCGGGCCTTGCAGATCCCAAGTCAATTCGGTGCGGCCATTGGCCGTCGGCTTCAGATCGACTTTAATGAATCCGCCGGAATCGACATTCGCTGCGTTGTATTTCCTCGCGTCGGAAACGTCCCGCTGCTCCCCGGCGATCGAGGCAAATCCGGCGGGCATCCGCACACGGACCGACGGCAAGGTTCCCTGTTTCGCGTCGATCGTTTGCACGGCGTGCAGTTGGATGCGGTCTCCCTCCATGCCCAACGTGCACTTGCTGGCGACATCGAACACGGTCCGCGCCTGCGGCTCACTGACCGGAATTTCCCAGGTCAATTCGAACTGCCCCTTGATCCCATATGCATCGATCCGCGTTCCCTGCGGAACGGAAGACGCGACGACGTGCGCACCTTCAATCTGTTTGACCTGGCAATGCTCTTTCGGAATGCGAAGCGTAATTTGGCTTCCCGCCGCCGGGGGAATCGTCAACTGCAGATGACGTTGATTGAGTTGTCGACGAATCGGGACGACCAGTGGCACAAAAAGTTCATGCAGTCCCTTGCCCCGCACGTAGACGGTGTTGGGTTCGGAAGGCGGAGCCGCGCGGAATTCTCCCGCTCCGCTCTGGTGCATGCTGGACGATTGATATCCGCCTTGCATGCCGATCGGCACCGCGATCCAGACGCCGTCGCGCTCGA
>CAYWOV010000002.1:25592-26802 GCA_964459965.1 uncultured Planctomycetaceae bacterium
TGATATCCGCCTTGCATGCCGATCGGCACCGCGATCCAGACGCCGTCGCGCTCGACTTGAATTTCGATCTTCGCCGTCAATTGGGCTCGCTCGTCATCGCTGGTTCCGGTGAGCGAGACCGAGCTGATGCTGTATTCGGGTTCGTTGTGCTCGGCCGACGTCCTCGACTTGAGAGATTCGACGTACTGCTCAATCGTCGCGTCATAGATGGTCCAGACCGGATGTCCGTCTTTATCGAGGAGCCGAATGTAGTCCCCCGGATGTGGAGTAAACTCGGTCGAATCCGCACGATCGGTGCGACCTCGCGCCTTGGCTGGGTTTGTCGGAAAACGGATTGGGGTCGACTTGCGCGGGGTGGGTGCGGGCACCGTGTTGTCGCCTATCGCCGCGCTCGCGGTTCCACTCGCTGGCGTGCGAGGCGAGCTTTCCTGGGCCACCACGCACGAGACCGCTAGGATCGAGGCGCAGATCACCGCCCCCAGCCGTCGCACGTCACGATGACTCGCCGAAAACATTCACTACTCACAATGTTGAGACTGCCGACGGCGCAGACGGCGGCGCGTTGACACGGTCAACGCGCCGGGTGACTGCGAGATCGTGACAGCGACTCAGTTGCCAGACGGCAAATCGGCCGGCGGAGTCTCGCAAGACGGGAACAAAGGCGCAAGACCCCGAAGCCATGCGTGAAGGGCCTCTCAAGACGTTCGGCCTGACAAAGCCGACGAGCCGTCTCGCCGACCTCTTTTTGCCTGGCATTCGACAGGAACCTCTACTCCATCATATCGCCGCCGGCGACGGTGAGGAAAGCGGTAAAAGGCGCCGGCGACGCAATCGCGCGTGGCGTTTCCGAAAAGCATCAAGCCGTCACAATCGTGTCCGACCGTCAATCATCAACGAATGCCAAGAGACTCCGCAGCTCGTCGTGAATCGGCGAGCCGTTTGACGCGAGCAGATCGGGGAGCATGTGATCGAAAGGGTCGCCGTTCATCCGCGTCATGGTGCCGCCCGCTTCGGTGACGATCAGCGATCCCGCGGCGACGTCCCACGGCTTCAAACTGCTCGACCAAAATGCATCCATCCTTCCACAGGCCACATATGCCAGGTTGAGGGCGGCCGAGCCCGTGCGCTGCAGACTCTGCGCGTGGGGCAGAACTCGCAACAGGCGGACGACGGACGGATCGTCGGACGAAATGGCCGACGGCAAGCTGGC
>CAYWOV010000002.1:26902-29456 GCA_964459965.1 uncultured Planctomycetaceae bacterium
GACGATGACCGCCTGGGCGGCAAAGTCGGCTTCGGTAACAAGGTTCGCCGGCCCCTTCTCGCGCACCGTGAACTTGTGGGCCCACTCTTGCAGAATCTCGCCGGCCGCTCGGGCCGCCTCGGTTGCGGTCCGGCAAAAACTCTCGTCCAGCATTTCGCTCCCGTTCGCGATTGAGCCGTCCTCTGCTCAAGCAGTCTGCGACAAAAGTGCGCGGATCCGCTCGATCTCACCTGGGGCGATCCCCGAATCCTTCAACAGGAGCTGGTCGGGCGAGCCGATTCCCAAGCCAATCTTGATTCCGTGCCGCAGGAACGGGTTGCTCCAGATCGATCGGTTTTGCAGACGCGGCTCGGTCCCCATGCTCTTAAGGACGGCCACGCCCGTCGCGTCGGCGGCGATGCGGTCGGTGCTGGCGACGATCAACTTGGGATCGGCCGTGTCCCCTTGCGACGGACCACCGAAGACGAACGAGCGCGTGCCGTCGAGAATGTTCATCGCCGGGCGGATACCCAAGTTCAGCTCGGCGATGCGGTTGACGAACGGCGCGACGGCCGCGTCCTCGGCCACGATGTCGGGCTGGATGCCGCGGCGGCGGCGCCGGCGGGACTTCTGGCGAAAGAGACTCCACTGACCGGCCAGCGAGCGGTGAAATTCGAGCCGCGAGCGGTGATGGCTCATGCCGACGAACGCCTTCATCGACATGGTGAACCACGCCTGAAAGTGCGTTTTGATTACGGGCACATTGATCACGTGGTCGACGGCAAACAGCAGCTCAGCCTGTTCGAACCCGTCCGGCCAGTGCTTCGCGTTCGCCGGCTTGATCCGCCGCCAGAGAGGCGTCTTGGCGGGTCGGCCCAGGTATTCCAGCTCCTTGGCGGCATCTTCCAGACCGACGGCCACCACGGGGGCCTTGAAATCCTTCTTTGCCGCCTCGACCGCGTCGAGATGGCCGACGTATTTCATGACTTGAATCGTCTTCGGCGCCACTTCGGTAAATGCCGGCGAGAAACATCGATCCGAGACGTAAATCCGCCGCGGACCTTGCTCGGAAACGAGCTTGATCACCGAGTAGAGCACCTCGGGATTTGTGGTCGTCGGGAACTTCGCCGCCCCGGTGATATTCGGCTTGATCAGGACCGTTTGGCCCGCCTTGATGAACGTCAATCCGCCGGCTAGCGCGACGGCGTGACGCACGGCGTCTTCCATACTCGATCCGCGGGCGATGCCGACCACGGCCTTTTGATGCGGATCGACCGGCGGATTTGTGGGATACGGCTGCTTCGCGGGCGTGTCGGCTCCGTACACTCGTGGGAGAAGCAGCCCACCGAGCGCTGCGACACTTCCCGTTGCGAGAAATTGACGCCGGCCGAGACTCTGGCAATCAGCGTGCATGAGACGATTTTCCTTTCGAGGAGGCGGCTGGCGAAGCGTCCTGCTCCAGGTAGGTTTCAAGTTCTTTGCGAATCCGCGTGACTTCGGTGTTGAGCTGGCCGGCTTCCGCGTCAGTGATTTTTCCCGCCGGATGAATCAGCTTGGCGGTGATCTCCTGCGCGTGCGCCAGATCATTATGAAAACGTTCCGGAACTGGATGCTCGTTGTTGATGTTCTTTTCCTGCACCTTTCGCAGGACAGTCCAGAGCCGATCGTTCTCGGCGACGACCGAGGCCACCACAGGCATTTTCTTGTCGAATTGGATATGGCACTCGGCGCAAACGGTCGCGAGCGCGAATTCCGCGGGCGGCTTTTCGATGTCGTGATGGCCGTGGCAATCGATGCAGACCGGATACGACAGGTTGATCTTCTTCGAGAAGTCCCAGTAGTGCGGGCCGCTCTTCACCTGTTCGGCCTGCTCGCTGTGACACTCGGCACATCCCTTAAGGTGAGCGCTGAGCTTGGTGCCGATAAAACCGAATTCCTCTTCGTGGGCGTCCGAATCCTTATCCCGGTTGCCGCCGTGGCAGTCGGAGCAGGTCATACCCTGCAGATCGTGCACGCTACGGGCAAAATCCTGCGCGGGGGCCGTCAGCTCGCGGCCCGCGGTCAGATGACAGCGGACGCAATTCGATTTCACATGCGGAACCGGATCGCCCGGTTTCCACCAGCGTGGCAGCTTGACGTGCGCCTCGTCATCGTTCGCGTGCAAATGACCGACGGACGCTTTTCTTCCAGATGGCGCGGACTTGGCATTCGGCGGATTTTCGGCGGCCGCCACCGTCTGGGGCCGCTCGACGAACGGCAGTGCGGTAACCATGAACGCGAGCGAAAGGCCAAATCCGATGAGGACCGCGAAAGCGGCAAGCGGCCGTTGCATCGATTCTTTCCCGCGCGAGGGCCGTCGGAAACGACGGTGGGAGATCGGAACGGCTCCTACGCTATCACAGCCAAACCGACTTTGCAAAGAATTGTGCGGCAAAGTCTGCCGGTTCGGGGTCCGAGTTGAAACAACGGTTCGCGCGCGAGTGGCAATGCTCTTGCAGCCGGAGCAAAAAGCACAATAATCCCGTTTTCTTCGGCTGACATCGTACGGAACGGCAAGGATGCGACGTTTCCTCGG
>CAYWOV010000003.1:0-6975 GCA_964459965.1 uncultured Planctomycetaceae bacterium
TCTCGGAGTCAACGCGATCGTCTACAGCGGCTACCCGGATTGCCGGCCGGAATACATCGCCGCCTTCGAGCGATTGGCTAACCTGGCGACGAAGGCCGGAGTCGAAGAGGCGGGCTCTTGGAAAATCCACACGCCCTTGATCCGCATGACGAAGGCCGAGATCATCAGAACGGGAACGGAATTGGGCGTCGATTATTCCTTGACGCACAGCTGCTACGATCCCGACCGGGCGGGCCGCCCCTGCGGTCGTTGCGATTCGTGCACGCTGCGTTTGAAAGGGTTTGCTGAAGCCGGGCTGCGAGATCCCCTCCAATATTAAACGAGACATTTGTGGCACAGTCGGTTTGAGATGCGAATTGCTGAGTTCTTCAAATCGGTCCAAGGGGAAGGGGAGTTCGCTGGAACGCCATCAGTCTTTGTGCGGACCACGGGATGCAACCTGCGTTGCTCATTTTGCGACACTCCGTACACCTCGTGGACGCCGGAAGGAATTCAGGAACCTTGGGAGCTAATCCTCGAACAAATTCTGTCTCATGACTGTGTGCACGTCGTCATCACCGGTGGCGAGCCGATGTTGCAGCCCGACGTGGTGTCGCTTTCGCACGCGCTCGGACTGGCAGGACGGTTTGTGACGATCGAAACTGCGGGCACAGTTGATCGGCCCGTGCATGCCGACCTGATGTCAATTAGCCCCAAGCGCTCGAATTCGACGCCTGACGATGCAAAATGGGCCGCACGCCACGAAGAGCGCCGAGATCGGCCCGATCTCTTGGCCCGCATGACTCGCGCTTACCGCTACCAGCTCAAATACGTCATCGATCGTCCGGGGGACGTCGACGACGTCGATCGGCACATTCGACGAATTGGCGGAATCGTACCTTCGCGAGTCTTCCTCATGCCGCAAGGCATCGACGCCGACGAGCTTCGCGAAAAGACGAATTGGCTGCGTCCCGCGGCGAAAGAGCGCGGCTATTGTGTCTCGCCCCGGCTGCACATCGAACTATTTGGCAATCGGCGGGGAACGTGAGACGACTCATTGAGGCCGAGGAGATTCAGGCCAAGGTTGCCCAGCTTGGGCGGCAAATCACGGACGATTACCGTGGTCGGCCGCTGACGGTAATCGGCGTGCTCACCGGCAGCATGGTGCTCGTTTCGGACCTGATCCGCCGCATCGAACTGCCGCTCCGCGTCGGCATGATTCAAGCCTCGAGCTATCGCGGCAAGGCCACCGTGCCGGGCGAGCTTGCGCTCGATATTTCGCTTTCGCCCGACGTCCGCGGCCGCGACGTGTTAGTTGTCGACGATATTTTCGACACAGGCCGCACGCTGGCTGCGGTCATCGAACAATTGAACGCGGCTCAAGCGTCGAGAGTTCGTGGCGCCGTGCTCCTCTGGAAAGAGAGACGCCTCGAACGCGACTGGGAGCCCCATTATTTCGGCTTCAAGATTCCCGACGTCTTCGTAGTCGGTTACGGACTCGACTACAACGACGAGCATCGGTCATTGCCGTATGTGGCGGCTCTCGAAGACGGCGACTTTTGAACCGCCTGGCGCAACCCTCAAACGAAAACGGGAGGGCGAGTTCCCGCCGAGCCGTCTTGTGAAATAACGGCTCAGAGGAATCCTTGCCCTCCCAGTCGCACCTCGATCAGTTGAGTCGGCGCACCGGAATCTTCTTGGCTGCGTCGGCTTCCAAGCGCACTCCTGGCTCTCTCAACGGGCGACGACGTTGATTTTGCGTCGCGCGGATTGAGCCGTCTTCGGCAGATTCAATTGCAGGACGCCGTCCTTGACCGTCGCTTCGATCGCATCACGATTGACGTCGTCGGAAACCGTGAAGACTCGTTCAAAGTCTCCGACGCCGTATTCGGTGCGGACGGGTGTGTAGCCCTCGAACGAAGGTGCTTCCACCCGGCCACGGATGGTCAGCAGATTCTTGTCGAGCGTCACGTCGAGATGCGATTCGTCGACGCCAGGAACGTCTGCGACCAAAACCACGTCGCTCGGGCTGTCCAAGATGTCGACGGACGGACGATAGACAGCCTGTTGCTCAGTGCCGTTGTTGCATGTTGATTGGCAATTACTCATTTTCAAGCTCCTCTTTCGATCTCATTGATTTCGATGATGTACGAGCGCGATCAGGGGTTCCCTTAGCCCGCTTTGACTGTCAATTTCTTCGGCTGGGCCTCAGGTCGCCGTTCGAGTCGGACGGTCAGAACGCCCTTCTCGTACGAGGCGTCGCATTTTTCGGGGTCCACCTCGAATGGCAATTCCACGGTCCGCTTGAATGACTCGAACCAACGTTCCCGACGAGCGTAGTCCTCTTCCTCACGCGCGGCCGTGCTGCCTGCCCGTCCCCCCGCGATCGTCAAATTGTCGTTTTCCAGAGAGACATCCAACTGCGAGGCGTCGAGACCCGGAATCTCCGCCGTCAGGACGAGTCCGGTTTCGTTTTCCCACAGATTGACTGGCGGAAACGGGGCTGTGCCTCGTGCGAGCGGCGCCCCCTGGTGACTCACGAAATGATCCATCTCCTGACGCAATCGATTGATCTCGCGCCAGGGGCTCCAATACGTTGCCATACGAGACATTGTTTTTCCTCCTACGAGCCGTTTGTTAGGTTCATACTGCGGCAGCCCCCGAACATTGATCGTGGAGGCAGCACCGTTGATTTGAAAGGCGACGCCAACAAGCAAAAGCAACGGCCATACCAAAACGATTCCGGCCGGCTTTCTATGGCAGCGCCGCATTCAGAAACCAAGCCTGTTTCGATCAGCGACCACTGATGTTAATTTCCGAAGTCTTCTGTGCGTCATTTGTTACGTATCCGGTCAGAGATTGTGTCGTGATCGGCCCCATTGAAATTCCTTGATCAAATTCGAGACTGGAGCTTCGTTAAGGGAGCCAAGGCTTGTGCCAATTTGGCAGTGCGTTCTGTTCAAGCCAAATTGGCATGTTCTGTGTGGTGCCAAAATGGCGGCCATTGGGCTTCTCGAGCCCAATGGGGTTTCGATCGGTCAGATAACTTTTTCGTGGACGTTCGTGACGAATCCCTAGTTTCGCGGCAGCGGCACGAATTGGGGACATCGCGAAATCATGATCCTGCCGATCATTGCGATGCGGGGAAACGGGCGCGTGCTTAATCAATAGCGTCCGCTCGACCGATCCTCTCGGGTTCCGGCCCGCGCTTTGACGGAACGAAGCAACAGCATGGCGGCACAGTTTGCAGGTTCCCGTTCGCTCGACGAACGGCGGCGCCGGCGTCTGGCGACGGAATCGGAAGAGGCCGTTCCTGAGACGGCTACCGCGCCAATGCCGCGACGAGTCGCCGCCCCGAAAACTCAGGCTGCGACGAGGGGACCGTCACACTTTCCTCTGCGGAAGTTGATCTCCGCCAGATTGTGGAAGCACGCGGGCGTGGCCCTTCTCGGGCTGCTGATCGGGAGCGGCATTTTAGCCGGTGGATGGGCAGCAGAGATTTACCCGGCCCGGTTGGGCCCGGGTCTGGTCCGCTTCTTCGACTTGTCGGCGGCGCGGCTCGTCCGCTGGTATGTCTCGTTGGCGATCCTTCTCGCGAGCCAACTGGCTTGGTTGATCTGGTGGCTGCGGTCGCAGAGTCTGCAGGATTTCAAGGGACATTATCGAGGCTGGGCCTGCTGTGCCTTCATCGCATTTCTCGCGGCTTTTGCGATCCAAACCGACGCGTTCCGCGCCTGGAGCGTAACAGTCGATTGGCTTTGGCATGTCGATATCCACAACAAGCAGACTTTGAGTTGGATGGTGCCCGCGATGCTCTGCGGTCTACCGGCGTGGCGGTTCCTTCATCGAGAGATGCGGGATTGCCCGTTGAGCCTGATCTTTTTGTCGCTGGCGGTTTCGCTCGGCGCCGTATTAGCGGCGCTCGTGGTTTGCGGACCGTTACCACTTCCCATTGTTTTGGCGCGGCTCGTCCAATGCGGAATCGCCATGCTGGCGGCGCAGTGCCTGTTTTTGAGTCTCTTATTTCAAGCTCGCCACGCGATCTACATCTCGGTTGAGCCGCCAGCCGAGCGGCCCGTCTGGTTCGTCGCGCTCTGGAGGCGCTATCGCAAGGGAAGGGAGGGCTCCCGTCGTTCGCGAAAGTCAGCGACGCCGTCAACGGAAACCGCGGCCACGGCCCCCCGCGCGCAACGCAGAAAACGAAGCACGGCATCCGCACCGCCCCCCGAATCGCCCGCGAAACGGCCCAATGGGCGATCGGGCGAATCCCCGGCTTCTCCTGTTCCAGCGTCGAAGCCATCGGCGCGCGTCGACCAGCGGCAAATGCGGCGCTCGGCTTGAAGTGCCAGTCGCGTTAGACTGGCCGCAGGAGTGGGGGGCCGAACACCAAAAAACCGCTATCCGGTTGACGGAATGGAACGGTCAGCCACAGAATGCTGCCTGCGTCAAACGTCTATTGGGACGCAGCTCGCGGACGTCCCGTTGTTGACAGCGAACGCTTCTCTTTGAGGAACAGCTATGGCGGAAAACCAGTGGAGCGACGAATTTCGAGATCCCCAGGAGCCGCCCCGGCGAGCCGACTCTTCCCGCGACCAATGGGAAGGCGAGCCTCCCCCAAAGCCCGGGATGAGCGGCGGCATGAAGGCCTTTCTGATCCTTGTGGCGGTCCTGGGAACTTGTTGCGTGCTCTGCTGCGGCGTTGTCGGTTTCTTTGCTTACCAAATGCGCCCGAAGATTTCCCAGACGCCGGCCGACGTGAACGCCGCTCGTGATGAGATCGCGAAGATCAGCCTTCCGGCCGGTTTCGAGCCGAAGACCATGGTGAAGATCGACAACTTCATGATCTCGATGATTGTTGTCGAATATCACAATCCCGCGGTCAACGGCGAGATTACGCTCGCCCAGATGCAGATCAAGATCGGCGAGGCGGCACAGCGTGACCAGGCCATGCGGCAGCAACTCGATCGCCAAGGAATGAGTGGACCGAAAAACCTTAACAACGCCAAAATCGAGTCAAAGACAATCAAGATCAAAGGCCAAGAGTGCAATTTTACATTCAAACAAGGGACCGAGCCCGGCACGAAGAGGAAAATGCGCCAGGTTTCCGGCGTATTTGAAGGCAGTCATGGGCCCGTCATGATCTCGATCGAAATGGACGAATCGGCGTTTAAAGAGGACGCGATCGTCAAAATGCTGGAAGGAATCAATTAGGCGTCAGGGCCAGCAAGAGCCTGCGGATCGACTTCGCGATGCGATCGCTCGATCCACCTAGCGTCGGTTCGATCCGCAACCTAAACGTGGGCCATTCGCCGGACAAATTGTCCCCCGCTTTGGTAGAGTCCGTCGCGGCGGAAACGGCACCATTTTAGTACGGTGAGAACGGACTCGCAGGTGCCGTCATCGAGTTCAAAGGCGACGGACACTTTGCGCGCAGCCAGCGGCTGGTCGTGGATGAATGACAAGCCGGCCAGCGAAATATCGTGGCCGACAACGGCTAAAGGAACTCCCGCGGGAACTTCCAAGAGATCGTCGAGCGGCGTGACCATCAACGGCTTGTCAAACTTCGCACGATGCCACCGGCGCGACTGAAGCGAAGCGTTGCTCGAATGCCAACTGGCCACGACTCGATCCGCGAGCGCTTCGACCTCGGGAATCTGCAGAAGGACGGTCTGGGGATCAGTGCCGCGCTCGCGAATGCGCCGTGGCGCGACAACGGGACCCGGGACGACCGCCTCGAGCGTCGAATGTACCATGTAAAAATCTACGTCATGGTCTTCAATCGTCAAAAGCCGGCCAGCGAGAGAAATGCGGCCCCGTTGCCAAACTGCAACAGCGGTTAGCCTCGAACGTGGCGATTCGGCAGCCTTGCACACATCGTTTGGGACGGGCAGACTTAAATCCGAAGCGCCGACCCGACCACCGATTCCCGCAGGCCGGAGAGTGACTGTGCCTGAGGCTGACAAAAACGCGCTCGCAGCACCCTTTGCGGAACTGGAGCGGCTCATCCTTTGCCGTCCTGCCAGCAGTCTGGTCACGGAATATCTTGCTGCGCTCGCCGCTGAAAAAGTGCTGGACGCCGACACGGCCGGGCGCGTGACGGCCGCATACCTTAGGATGCGATACGGCACTAATGATGGTGACGATCGCGAGGTGCGCGAGGCATCCGAGCGGCTGCAGGCCGCGGCCCTCAGAGTGGCTGCCTTTCCCGAAGAGACGCGGCAGAACCTGGCCGACCGGGTTCGTCGCCGGCTGCAGACGTCCCCTACGGTGGAAGCACCATTGAATGGGTCAGCCGCGGTGCCAGCGCGCCGGGAAGGAAGTCGGTTGGAATGGCAGTCAATCGTCGAGAGCCGTCAACCGGTGCGCCAGATCGCCGATGCCGCGGATTCGATTTCGCAAGCCGACGCCAATCAGCAGTCGGAGCCCAAAGCTGTCAAGGGGCGCCGCGAGGTGCGCGTCAGCTCGTTGCCTCTCGAAACGGCTACCTTGGTGGTGGTGGGGCTGATCGTCGCTGGCTACGTGTTGCGAGGTGGTGCCGACCAGTTGATCGCGAAAACCGCGGGCGAACCCGCCGCTGCGACCGGAGCGAAGGTGTTTGCGCCCGATGTCTGGCGTCACGACGACTACTGGGCGGCCAATCTGCGGCGCCGCGCTCAAACGGAAGCCGCACAGAAGCGCGAAAAATCGGCCCGCCTGGCCTTTGAATTGCTCATTTCTGAGGTCCCTCGCGATGCCGGCGCGCTGAATGACCTGGCGTGGCTATATTTGACCTCCGACGATTTGTCGCTTCGCAATCCGCAGCGAGGGCTCGAATTGGCATTGCGGGCCGTGGCGATTAGCCGTGCGCCGGCCATTCTCGACACGGCCGCTGAAGGCCGCTTTCAAAACGGACAAGCAGACGAGGCCGTTAAGCTCGAACGTGAAGCTTTGGACTCGTATCCCCGGTTGGCGGGCACTGAAGACAAACGATTTTGGGCCGTTCTTCAGCGACAGCTC
>CAYWOV010000003.1:7075-15010 GCA_964459965.1 uncultured Planctomycetaceae bacterium
TCGGAAAGTCGATTGAGGTAAATCACCGCCTGCGGATTAATCGACTCGGATTCGGCCAGCCGCAAAACGCCGATCTCAACGCGGCGGCAAACGGTCCTGGCATGGTGCAGATGGGCCGAGGCCAGCGATCCTCCGGGTAGGACAAAGCTCTTTAAAGGTGCCAGCTGTGCTGTTGCCTCGTCGATCCACCCCTCGAGAGTCTCGACTTGTGCCGCGGCAATTCGCAGTACTTCGGGTGAAGCATTCTCCGTCGACTCCGGCACGCAGAGGTCGGCACCGAGATCGAACAGGTCGTTTTGCACGTGAATCAGCCGCGCGCTAATCGCAGTGGGCAGTCCCGTAGCGACCGCGATGCCGATCACCGAGTTGAGCTCGTCGACGCCGCCATAAGCGACGATACGGACATCGGTCTTGGCCACGCGACGTCCGTTTCCCAGCGACGTTTTGCCCTCGTCGCCGCTCTTTGTGTAAATGCGATCGAGATAGACCATGGGAGTCCTAGTGGCCAGTGATGAGGGCTGGCGGTGTTCATCGGTGGCCACTGACCACGAGCCGCCTTCCTAGGGACGGGCATTCTCGAACAGGAGATCCGTTTTGAGCGAATCGATGCTTGAAGTGCCGCCACGAAGGGAATTTGCCCCATCCTTGGATTTGCCCAGTTTGGCCTTGCCCGGGCGAGTCTTGTCGTTGCCTGGATTGTCGGGCGACGAGTGGCTCTCTTCCGACGAAGGATCTTGGGCGAGAATCTTTTTGAATGCCGGCAGATCGTGGAGCGAATCGAGATCCGAGTCCTTTTTCATCCAGTCGAACTCGGAGAAACCCAACTTGACCGAATGCCGCAAGTCGGCGATCGACTTCGCGCGCAACGCGTTGGCCTGTTTGTCACGCTCGGGCGACGCAGGCTGCTTCAAGAGTTGTTCCAGGGCGCGCCCGTAGACGCAAGCCGCGTTGTAGGCGTAGATGAAGTCTTCATTCATCCAAGTGCGAGATTTTTCGACGACCTTGATGCCCTCGTCGACGTTGCCCTCTTGGACCAGGCAAATGCCCAGGCCGGTGATCGCCTCGGAGCTGAAGGATTCCAGCTTGACCGCTTTTGCAAAATCCTTGTGTGCCTCTGCGACATTTTTCTTCTGCAAAAGTGCGTGCCCGCGTCCGGAATAGGCCTCCGCCAATTCAGGATCGATTTCGATCGCCGAAGTATAGCGGGCGACCGCTTCGTCCCAGCGTTCGCTCTGTGCCGACTGGCGGCCCTGCAGGCAATAGGGATATCCGGGAGAGCGCTGACTCAGCGCATGCAGGGCCTCGATGGCTTTTTGCCGCTTGGCAGCGTTTTCCGATTCGGCCGCCTTGTTGAGTGCGGCCTTTGATTCTCGCGTGCCGAGGTTGCCGAGTGCCGTCGTGATGTAGGCCCAGACTGTGGCATTATTGGACGATTCGAGAGCGCTCACCAGTAATTTCACCGCCTGCGGGCTGCCGTCATTCTGCAGACCGGCCACCGCCGCACTGACAAGCGAACTGTCAATTCGCGCCAGTGCTTCGCCGGCAAGCCGGCGGAACTGCGGTGACTTAAGCAACTGCATCGCGTTCAACGCGGCCGTCTTCTCCCGGTCGGAAAAAGCCGGATACTTCGCCGCCAACGCGTCGGCCACGCGCTGGTCGCCGATTTGAGCCAGCGTGTTGATAATCTGGCCGCGATTTCCGTTCGGCCGATCAAGCTCGGCCAAGAGCAGGGGAACGGCCCGAGGATCCTTGGTGCGGTTCAGAAGTCCGTACATCGCCGTTGTGGGAGCGCCGCTTTTCATCGTTGCGAGGGTGTATTCGAGCGCCAGCTCTTCGCTTTGCCGATCGCTTCTCGAGGCGAGCAATTGGAAGGCCTCGTCCCTCACGGGAGCGGGTCCACGGGTCAGCGCATCTTTTAGAACTACGAGCAATCGGGGATGTCCCGTTTGCACAAGCGCCCGCAACGCCTCGACGGCAACTTCTGGTTCGGAATCGCCGACAAACGAGTAAATCGTGTCGGACCAGATAGGACGCGGATATTTTGCCAGCACCCGCACGATCAGCCTCCGAGATGCCGGATGTTCGTTCTTCAGGACATCCAAGAGCGCTTGGTGGGCGGCCGCGTATCGCGAAGCGGCGAGACTTTCGATCGCCAGCGAGGCCATCGGCTCCACATTTTTGCGGGCATAGACGAGGAGCTTCTCGATCGCCGGTTTGTCGCCGAAGTGGCGGAGGGCTGCCAAGGCGGCCAGCTGCATGCGCGGATCGCTGCCGTCTGCGTATTTGAGCACGAGCGGCAGGTCTTCGACCGCCAGTCGGTTCCCCCCGTCGGCCAAAGCGGCAACGCGCGTCAATGGATGTCCCGATTCGATCTCGGCGAGCAATTCGTCGCGGGGCAGGATCTCAATGGCCGTTTTGAGAGCGGCGCGGACGGCTTCGGCGTCGGTCGCATGGATCCGCGGCTCCGCACCCGAGCTGCCGTCGAGATTGGTTGCCGAGCGGTTTGGGATCGCCGCCAGGTGCAGCTCGCGCAGGGCCGCCGGAAAAACGGGCATCTGCTGACTTGTGCTCTCACTTCGGCCCGCCGTCTCGGCACCCTGTTGAAGCCAACTGAGGACGGTTCCCTCCAGCGGGGGAGCCGATTCATTGAAGCGGATGACTGCTCGGACAACTTTCTGCGCGACGAGCGATTCCAGGACGTTCGTGAGGCTGCCGATATTGACCGTGTCGAGTTCGCCGGTGACGGTTAGTAAAGCCAGACTCCCGCGCGGCCCGATACGCTCGACCTTGAGTCCCATGGCCCGACGCGCGGCCGCATTGATATTGATGTCGAGATCCTTCCCGGCGATCGAAAGGTGCAGCACCATCGTGGGAATCTGAATCCCCGCCGGAATGCCGTTGAAGACCAGCCACTTTCCCGCGGTGGCTCCAGCCGGGATCGACAGGTCGGCCAGCAATTTGATCTTTGCAGGATCGATGAGATGAGTGCCGGCCTGGATGGTTTGGTTGCGCAGGCTGGCGATCGCTTCCTTCAAATGCAGATCGGTCCCATCGACTCGCAGCGAAATATCGCGCGCTTTGACGACGATCGGCTCGGAAGTGGAGTTGAGGATGACGAGCCGCGCGGCCAGAAATCGCTGACCATTGGCGGGGCCATAGTACGAGAACATGAAGCCCAGGTAAGGTGATTCAACGGCGGCTGCGATTGGACCGCCAGCTTTCGGCTTCGCTGAAATTTTCCCGACCGCCGATTCGTCGGCCGCGGATACGCGATTTGTGCCGACACAGGCGGTCCAGCACGTCGCGGCAAGCGCGGTCATCATAATTCGAATGGGAGCAGCCGGCTGTTTCATGCTGTCAACAACGTGCGGCAAGCTGCCAGCGTGCCGATTCGAGTTGGGGTGGGCCTTTCGGGCAAGCTGGCAGCTTGCCCGGCGATTCCAATTCTATCACACGGCGGGGCCGACAATTAGGTATGAGCGCCCTGTGGCGATTCGGCGGTGCGAGGGGCCGATTTTGGCTTTTGCACCGTGGCGCCAGCTCTCAGGCGATCACTTCACAGGCGGTAATTTCGATCCATGTGCGAAATTCGGCACGCGGTTCGAGCACTCGCCAACCGGCGTCGATTCCTTGCCGCTGAAGATTGATTGCGTCGGTCACGCACGTATAGGGCTCGAGGCAAACTGCATTGCGGTTGGGCGGTGTGTACACGACGATTTCGCGGAAGGCCGGTCCTGCTTGTTGGATGATTTGGTAACCGCAGGCTTCATCCATGATGCCGCATTCGAGTACCGACTGTCCCGCGGGCAAACCGGTCAGCACGTCGTCCATTTTCAAGACATCGAAATAAGCACCGTCGCGCAAATCCTTTGACTCGCTGATCGGTAATCGGCGACCGGTCGGTAAACAGTCAACAAGCTCCCATTCTTCCGAGGCCGGCGCCATGACAAGGCAGTGAGCGGGACGGCTCTTTGCACCCAGCGGAAGCTTGAAGTAGGGGTGTGTTCCAAAGCCCCATGGCAATGGAACGGCCGATGGATTGACGAGCCGAATATCGGCCCGCAGCTTGGGCCCGCGGACCTGGTAGCGAACTTCGATCCGGAAATCAGCAGGCCAGTACTCGAGGCGATCCGGCGCGTCCTTTCCCAATTCGAACATGCCGACCGCGAAGTCGACGCCGCGGGACGTCACGCGCCAAGGCCGATCCAGGCAAAAACCGTGAATGGCGTTGCCGGCCCCATCATGCGAGGCATTGGATATCGGAATCTCGAAGTCCCGCCCATTCCACGAAAACCGCCCTCCGCGAATCCGGTTGGGAAAGGGGAATAGCAGCGGAATGCCATGCCCGCTGGGTCGCTCTTGCCCGGTTGCGAATTGCGGCGAAGCATCGATCACGTCGATGGTTTGGCCGGCGACATTGGTCTTGAACTCAAAACAATTGAAACCGAGCTCGGGGAGAATGCGGACAATCGATCCTGTGCGAGTGTCGGTTAAGACGAGCACATCCATCCGATTCAGTTCCATTCAGGGTTGCCGGTGGGCTGGGGCAGGATGCGGTTCGACTCGTAGACCTTGGAGATCATGTGGTCCCAAACGGTGTAGGGGTCTTCGCCGAAGATCGCGTGCATCTCAGCGGGAATGCTATGCCAGTCGCCGCGCGCGATTTCCCCTTCGAGTTGCTCCGGAGCCCAGCCCGCGCAACCGGAGTAGATCCGAAATTGCAAGTCGGGATTTCCCTCGGCCGACGACCGCACGATCTCCTCGAAAACGTCGGCGCTACTGCCGACGAAGACACCGGGAATGAGCGGCGATTCCTTCCGGTCGAGCTCGGACGAGTTATGCAGAATGAATAGCGCCGAGGGTTCGACCGGCCCGCCGACATAAACCAGGTCGTCGGTCTCCGGCAGCTTGAAATGCTCCGACAGGGCATGGGCCACAGTGACCGAGGAGGGGCGATTGATCACCAATCCCATGGCACCATCAGTACCGTGCTCGACCATCAGGACCACGGTCTTATAGAAATTCGGGTCCCGCAGCCGTTTGGCAGCGATCAGGCAGTGTCCGCGGAGAGACTCAGGCATCGCGCGGCCGGGTTTTTCCAGTTCACATGGCACACAAATCGGCAAAAGGCCGGAGAATCGAAGCATTATAGGGGTGCCGCGCCGGTTGCGACAAGCAGGCTAATCCAGTGAAAACGCGGTACTCCGGCCAATCAGCCATTTCGCGAGACCGGTGCTCGATTCGCCGCAAACCGATCCCACGCGCCGGGAGAGGAGTTCGACAGGGAAGAATTGTCTGATGGCGCTGCCGTGCCGGGAAGCGGTTCGGGCCCGTCTGGATTCAAACCCATGCCAATGCGGGCCATCCGCTCGCGATGGTGCATCGCCAGTCGAGTAATGGCGACAACACCCCAAACGAGGGTTGCGACGATCGCCAGCCCGCCTGCGATTGAAATAAAGATGACAAACGCGGTCTCGTCGGCATTCATTGGCGACCCCTCAGAGATCGAAATCATACATTCCGCGTCGGTCGTTGGCGAGGCCTTTGCGGCAGGAGCCTCTATTCCATTATTCCGTGACTATTCGCTGTCGCAAGCGAAATATTAACCATTTCCTCGGCCCAATCCCAAAAAGGGCAGTGGTCGGTGGCTCTGGCTGTTGGCCGCTCGACAAACACGCGGCTCGTCGAGCGACCAAGCGATTACCGGCCATCTAAAATCGTTGGCCGCGTCCCCTCAAATTGCCCTCTACTCGTTCAATAAGTGAGGCACCAGGTCGCGAACGACTCGGTTATCCCTGCTTGACTTGGAAGGGCATCTCCAAAGAAACACTGCGACCACTTTCCGGAACGGCGGTCACTTCGATATTGCTCTTGCCCGCGGGAGCGTCGCCCGTCGCCTCAATCGAGACGGTTACCTTGTTTTGACCGGCCGGGATCACTGGCTCGGCCGGAGTCACCATCACACCTTTCGGTGCATGAAACTGGATCTTCACGCTCTCTTTGAAGGCGCTTCCACGGCTAATCGAGATCGTGACGTCTTCTTTCTTGCCCTTATTGACGGTGGTTGTCATCTTCGGGACTTCCAACGTGAACGTGTTATTCTTGTCCGAAACAACCACAGGCTTATTTGCCGTCGTCGTCGTAGACGTCGAACTTGAGGGCGTTACTGAGGTCGACGATGTGGTACGCGACGGATTCGAAGCCCCCGGCCCCCCTGGCGTGCTTTCCTGACTGCATCCGGCCACGCCCAACATCATTCCAAACAACGCGGCTGCTGAAAAAACTTTCATTGGTCCCCCCGTTTGTTTCCAAAGTGAAATGAGACGAGTTGTCTCCTTCGACAGCCCCAGGAAGGTGCAAGTGATATGCCAAAGGCCACGCTGGGGGAGAGGCGAGAAGGGCCAGGCGGTCCCTTCGCGTCCAGGCAGGTCGCCGGTCGAACACAAAAGCCACCTAGCCGAGATCGGCAGAACGGCTCGAGTCACGGACGAGGGAGAGAATTTGTCGTAACTGCTCTAAATCCACTGGTTTCGCCAAATGTGCATGAAAACCGGAAGAAAGCGCTCGCTGCCGGTCCGATGGCTGGCTGTAGCCCGTTAGCGCAACAAGGAATACGTCCAGGCAATCCTTATCGGCTCGAATCTTTCGCGCCAGCTCGTAGCCGTTCAAGCCGGGCAAGCCGATGTCTACGAGAGCGACATTGGGATGTTGATTTGCAATCATCTCGACGCCCCTCAGCCCGTCGCCGGCAATCTCCACCTGATGTCCGGCGAATTCGAGCAAAGTCTTCAGCATCGAGCGCACGTCGGCGTTGTCTTCGATGATGAGAATGCGAAGCGGCCCGTCCATTCGCGGCACGGCGCGGGTACGCTGATTCTTCGGCTCCGAATTGGAGAGAGGAAGGCGGACTGAAAACTCGCTGCCTTTCCCTTTCCCATCGCTTGCGGCACGCACGGCACCGCCGTGCAAACGGACGAGTCCGTCGACGATTGCCAGGCCCAGCCCCAAACCTCCCTCGGCACGATCGAGTGACGACTGCAACTGCACGAAGGGTTCAAAGACGGCTTCGAGCATTTCCGCGGAGAGCCCGATGCCGTAGTCTCGCACGCGAATAACGGCTTCGGATTGGTCGACTTCTGCGAAGAGCTCAATTGAGTCGTCCGCCTGCGAGTATTTCGAGGCGTTGGACAATAGATTGACGAGGATCTGCTGGAGACGGACCGGGTCCCCGTCGACGGCGATCGGCGCCGGTGCGGTTGTGACCACGAGCTTTTGTCGCGCCGTATCGATTTGCGGACGAACAACGTCGACGGCGTCGGCAATCACAGTGCACAGATCAAGGCACTCTTTTCGCAGTTCCATCTTGCGGCGCGTGACTCGCGACACATCCAACAAATCCTCGAGCAATCGCGAGATCTGGCCGCATTGCCGTTCGATCACGCCGCGCGCTTTGTCGAACGTGCGTCCATCGAGCTTACCGCTGCCCAGCACGCTCACGGCATTGGAAATCGCGGCCAAAGGGTTTCGCAGTTCGTGCGACAGGATGGCAAGAAATTCGTCCCGTCGACGCACGGCCTCCCGCGCTTTTTCTTCGGCCTGCTTGCGCTCGGTAATATCCCGAAGAGTCGCAAGAAAGGCGGGATTGCCTTGCCACCACGTCGAGACGACGCGCATTTCCGCGATTCGCCGCGGGGCACCCCGTTTGAAAAGGTCGATCTCAGCCGTCTTGCCCGCGACGACCGGAATCGTAAATCGCTCCCCTAACAGCTCGCCGGTCGAGCGGCCCAGCATTGACTCGACGGCGGCATTTGCAAAGCAGATGATTCCCTGCTGATCGACAACGATGACGCCATCGGAGCTTTTGTCGACGATCGCGTCGAAGGCGGCCTCGCAAACTTCCAACGCACGTTTCAGGCTGTCGCCGACGTTGAGTCC
>CAYWOV010000003.1:15110-18485 GCA_964459965.1 uncultured Planctomycetaceae bacterium
AGGCGGCCTCGCAAACTTCCAACGCACGTTTCAGGCTGTCGCCGACGTTGAGTCCATCGACGTTCCAGTGACGGGTGATAACCTCATACGGGGAGTTGAGGGGCATCGCTGCAGCCTTGGTGGCCGGTGCCGGAAATCTCCGGCGCGGGGAGTCAGCTCGCACCGCATTCGGATCGTGGCGGCTGCTCCCCATGGGCGTCGCTGGTGGATGCATCACGGTCTTTCCACGCGAGCCCGATAGTGAAGTCGCTACTCTAACACGTTCTGGCCGGCGTCCGCCGACAAATTCCCACTGTGACAACTGTGGCTAACTGTACGTCCGACGAGCGTTCAACTGTCCCGCCGAGTCGCAGCCAATTCCGTGTCAATCTGCCGCACCAGTTCCCGCGGATCGACAGGCTTCGTGAACCAGCGGTCGACTCCGCCCGGCCCGGTTTGGACGTCGAATCGCTTGGGTGAAGTGCCACTGACTGCGTAGATCTTCATTCCGTCAAGATTCGGATCACGTCGAATGCGGCCGATGGTCGTGGGTCCGTCGCAACGGGGCATCAGCATATCAAGCAGCACGACATCGGGCCGGTCGTGCGAATGGAGATAGTCGAGGGCGTCGGCTCCGTCACCGGCTGTATCGACCTCGAATCCGGTCATCCGCAGGTAACCAGCGAGGAGGTTGCTCTCGTTGGCGTTGTCTTCGACGAGGAGCGCTCTCCACGGGCGTCGGGTCTTAGTCGTCGCCGTTGCGGAGGGCGAGGAATCCGGCTGCAAGATCGCCGCCAATGCTTTCAGCTCTTCGACAACTTTTTCAAGCGGCTGATGGGCGCTCGCGGCATCTCCGGTCGCAAGGTGCAACCGCAGCATCTCCACGGCGAGGCCCGCAGAGTTCAGCCGATTCCGCATTGTGTGGGCGAATTCACGCGGAATTGGCCCGCGTGCGGCGGCTTGATGAATCGCTTTTTCGTTGGCCGCGACCTCTTCGCGCAGAATGCGAATGGCGGCAGGTGCGCTGATTCCGAGTCGGGCTCGGTTGCCCGAGACCGACATCAACTCGACCGTCACCCCCACATCGGGCAACAATATCTTTTCATTTTCACGACGCGTCAGGACTAACATTACGGGCCTCCCTTCCGGCTTTTAACACATCCTTGTACGCAACAATAAAATCTTCCTTCCCTCGGGCCTGAGATTTCTAATATATCCGCTGGAAAAACGCAATAGGGACCCCGGCAGCGAAGGAATCGGGCCTTAACTTGGTCCGAGTATCGAGGCACGCAAATCGCGGACCACTCGCTCCGGCGTCAGGCGTTCGAATAAGAACCCGGTGTCTCTCGCGGTCGTTCCGTCGACGTCAACAAGGCCAGCCAGCGCCTCAAATTCGTAGACACATCGGAATCCTTCCGAGAAATGGGAGAGAACGCCTTCGCGGTTCAAGATCCAGGCAGGATAGCTGGTTTCAAACCCGTAAATCGTGGCAGGGATTGATTGTACGGTCAGTCGGTCGGGCAGGGCCGTCCGCAATGGGGTTCGGTCAATGATCACCCTGGGAGCGGCTTGGGAGATCGCGTCCAGGAGCGGATGGGGCATTGCGACATAGGGGACCACGCTGGAAAGTACGGCGATATCGGGGGGTTCGGAGTTCAAGCAACTTGGCAGGTCGTCGAAGAACCGAAGTTGGTCGCTCTCGAAATGTTTGCGGCCGCAGGCGGCGAACGCGGGCTGCTCGACCACGCACCAGCGAACCGAACGTACAGTTTCCAGCACCGTGCGGCACTGGAAGAACGTACTGCCCAACGACCCGCCGATATCGATCACGTTAAGTCGGCCTTCGCAGGCGACTGCCGCACGCAGCAAACCGACAAGCAGCGGATAGGAGTGTTCTACCCGATCGAACAGCACGGAATCGCGCTCGTAGGCCGCCTCTCCCCGCTGCACCTTCAGAGTTGCTTGCTTGACTCGCTCCACAATGGCCGTTGCGTCATAGCCGATTGAATGCCGCCGCGCTTCGTGCCAAGTGGGGAAGTCGCCGGTATACCTCACCGCACCATTGGTGCGGGTGGCACGGAGTGCCCGTCGAAGATGAGGCGGGACCCAATCGGCAAACCAGCGTTTCAATCTCGAATTCACAAGAGGCTCTCGACCAATTCGACGAGCTGTGCCATCCGTCGGCGGTATGTGTGCTCGCGGAGCGTGCGTTCCTGGCCGGACCTCGCCATCCGAATCCTCTCCGCTTCGTCTTTTAAATAGTAGCTGATCTTTTCAGCGCATTCTCCCGGCGTGCGGTAAACGGCTGTTTCGGCGTCGGGCTCAAATATCTCCGCCAGGTTCTGCTTCCAATCGGTCAACAGCAGCGCGCCCACGCCAGTTGTCTCGTAAAGCCGCATGTTGTTGGCGAACGGTCCGGAAATCTCGATGTGGTGATTGAGGGAAATCCGTGAGCGGCTCAGGATGCGGAACATCTCGATTCCCCAGGCGGGACCGCGATAAGCCCGGCGAATCGGTGAATCGTTCCGCAACGAATCGATCCCTTGACCCCAAACCTGGACTGGAATTTCACGACAGACCTGTTCCAGCCATTCCAACCGGCCGGCGTGATGCGGCGACAGGCTGCCCACGAACGAAACATCGATCGGCAAATCCGGGGAGTCGCGTTGCGCGTCTGCATTCAGCCTCTCCAGGACAATCGGGTCGAACGCGAGCCGGAAAATCTCCGCCCGCATTCCAATAGCGCGGAAGCGCTCCACGAAGTTCGGCAACGACGACAGCATTAAATCGAAGCCAGACAAATCGATATCCGGCGACAGCGGGGACGCGATCTGCCCAACGAGGAGCCGGTAGTGGCTCCGCATTCGCGCCCAAAATGCGGGCCGCAGATCACTCAGCGAGTGGGACAGGATGACGTCGGGCCGAAAATCCTCGATCTGTGCTGACAAAACCTGTTCCATCCACGCGGCATGATCGCGAACGATCCAAGGCAGAATTCCGCGACGCATCACGATTCGCGAGCCACCCGACGTGGAAAGGGAAAGACCGTGTTCCCGGGCCCAGGCCTCTTGCAGCCGGCGATTGTTGATCGAGATCTCGATTGCCGGATGGCCCAAGTCGATGAGATTCCGCGGATAGAAATCCGAGACGCCGAAGAGGCTCGCGTTGCGGACCGCCAATTGACGATCGTAACTCTCGTGTTCGAGGCCCGCATGTGCGGAGTAGAGCGAATCGAGGAACCCCGGATAATCGGTATTGACGATCAAGAACCGGGTCATTGCCGGCCACCAACCGCCGCCGGTTCCGCCAATTCGCGGCCGCACAAAGCGGCGAGGCGAACAGCCATGGGGGAGTAGCGGCGGTAAACGCGGTTGCCATCACGATAGGTGGCATGGT
>CAYWOV010000004.1:0-3363 GCA_964459965.1 uncultured Planctomycetaceae bacterium
AACTCAGCGGCATCGTCAGACCACTGAGCCTGAAGGGCGGATTCATCGTCTGGGAACTCGCCGACAAAAGCAGGCGGTCTTCGAGCGTTTCGACAGCAGCGTGGCAGTGAGACGACTGCCGGAAGAGATCCACTAGCCGCCCGGTTCGCCGCGTTTTTCGTGTGAACCGTGGCCGTCCTCGAAAGTCGATCAATCGCTTCAAGAACGACTGAAACGCATTCGACACCATGCGGCTATCTCTCTGGCGCGAGGATCGAATAGGTCCGCAATTGAGTACCGGCGTAATCGGTCAAGCGGCGAAATTCCGCTTGTCCACGGACTTGAGGAAGTAGCCGTTGTGTGAACCGGCAACGCACGCTTAAGCACATGCACCGTGGAAGCAATATGACCGAACCTCATGCATAAATCAATGAAATTTTGTACATATCGGTGGGGCAAATTGCTCAATGGTGTTGCCTCGGCGTTTGAGCGACGCCGTCTGCCTGAAAAGAAAGAAGAAGAGCCAACAACACGCATGTCTAAGCGGACGGTAGTCGCGGGGCACTAGGCTTAGTTCACACCGCTGCCCTATCTTCTCTTCCGAATCGCGTCGCCCCATTCGCTGTTTGCCGTCAAAATCGGCGGAATCGCTAATTTCGGCAAAGTCATTCAGTCGATGACCGGAGTAGGCGGTTCTCGCGGCCAAAAATGCCGCTCCGCGCACTCCGCAGCAAATTTGCCGTCCGAAAGGGGTTGCGACGATCCATGGTGATGAGTGCGCCAAGAGTTGGCTTAATAGTCATGCTCAGCGGGGTGGCATTGGCTGCGCTGTTACCTGTTCCATCCGCTCGCGGTGCCGAACCGACAGGCACAATGCCGGCGCCCGGCACGGTCTCGGCATTGAGCCCAGGCGAGCTGATGACGATCGATCTCAGCTCGGCTTTGCGACTGGCTGGGGTGCGTAACCTTCAAATCGTGATCGCCCAGCAGCGTGTGGAGGCGGCCGTCGCGGGGCAGCAATTGGCGGCCGCCCAGATTCTGCCCGACCTCAACCTGGGAACGAACTACGACTCGCACACCGGCGTTCTGCAACAACCAACCGGCGAGATTCTGTCGCTCAATCGCAGCGCACTTTATGCGGGAGCTGGGGCGTTTGCCGTTGGATCGGGAACCGTGCAGATTCCCGGTCTGCAATACAACGTCAATGTCTCGGAGGCGATCTTCAACTATCTCGTGAGCCGACAGGTCGCGACGCAATCGAGATTCGATCGGCAAGCCGTCGACAATTCCGTGCTCCTCAATATTGCAGTCGCCTACGCGGAATTGCTCCGCACCACCGGAGCACTCAGGCTGGCCATTCTTACGCGGAATGACACGGGCGAAGTCGCCCGCCTGACAGCGGCCAACGCCGAAACGGGTCAGGGCCGCCGGGCTGATGCGAACCGTGCGGCGACCGAACTGCGACAGCGCGAGCAGGCCATTGCCGAAGCCGACGCGCGGCTGGCTCAAGCGTCGCACAGACTCTGCGAATTGTTGAACCTCGATAGGACCACGCCGCTGCGGCCTTTGGAATCGCAGGTCGTGCCCGAGCCGGTCGTCCCGACGCAGATTCCCCTGCCCGAATTATTGGCGATGGCCCTCTTGCATCGCCCCGAGCTTTTGGCCCGACGCGCGGCAATCAAGGCGGCGCTGCTCGAGCTGCATTCGGCCAAGGTGCTCCCGTTCTCTCCAACGGTTTTGGCCGGATTCAGCGACGGGGCGTTCGGTGGAGGAAGCAGTATCGGCGCTGGCGAAGGCGACCCGCGTTTCGGCAGTTTCAGCGATCGGAGCGACGTCGACGTCGTCTTGTATTGGTCGTTGAGGAACCTCGGGATCGGCAACAAGGCACTGATCGACGCGGCCCGCGCCCGGCTCGGTGAGTCGCAGCTCGAGGAGATGGTTGTGCTCGACCGCGTCCGCCAAGAGGTCGCCGCCGCGTACGTCCGCACGCAGGCCCGATTTGCGGAAATCGACGCCCAAGCGAAGGCCGTCCGCTCAGGCACCGATGCGATGCGGGAAGACCTGCTGCGCATCCGAGGACTGCAAGGTCTGCCGATCGAGCTGCTCGACAGTCTGAGACAAGCGGCCACGGCCCGCACCGACTACCTCGACGCGATCATCGGCTTCGATGTGGCCGAGTTCGAGTTATACGTGGCGCTCGGCGCTCCGCCGGCCGACACGCTCGCCCGTCCCGTTCCGGATAATGTCATGAACCCGCCGGCCCAAATACTGAAGCCGTAGTAATCCGATGGCGCGCCACGAATACAAAGACTCCTTTGCTGCGACAATCAGGCGGATCGCGCGAAGATCGCGTTTCGCGGCTCTCGCGCTCGTCGCTGTCGCCTGCTCTTCTGCTGCGGCCGATGATGAGTTGTTAAAGCAGTACCTGCAGACAAACTTGACGCCGATCGATTTGTCGAGCGCTCTGCGGCTGGCCGGCGTGCAGAACTCGCAGATTCTTTTGGCGCAGCAGCGCGTGCTCGAAGCCGTGGCGCTGCGTCAGCTCGCGGCGGCCCAATTCCTACCGACACTCAACGCCGGCTCGAGCCTCAATTCGCATCGCGGCGTGTTGCAGGACTCCAACGGCGCGATTCTCAACGTCAATCGCGACTCATTGTATGTCGGCGCAGGCGCCTTGGCGGTCGGCGGAGGAACGGTGCAGATTCCGGGCGTCGTGCTCACCGGCAATGTGTCGCAGGTCTTTTTCGACTTTCTCATCAGCCGGCAAGAGGTAACACGTCGTGGGTTCGAGAGCGCGACTGTTACTCAGGACACGCTGCTGCAGGTGGCGTTGGCTTATATCGAACTCTTGCGGGCCGAGGGACAGTACGCGGTTGCCGTGCTCACACGGGACGACGCCCGCGAATTGGCCCGCCTGACGGCGGCGTACCTAAAAGCCGGACAGGGACGCAAAGCCGACGCGGACCGGGCAGCCACCGAGTTGGCGCGCCGCGAGGCAATTGTCATCCAGTGGGAAGGCAACGTCGGAACTGCATCGGCGCGGCTCTGCCAGCTCTTGCATCTCGATCCTTCACTGCGACTCCACGCGGCCGAGGAGCAGGTGCTTCCCAAATCGATCGTCCCGGAGCCGATCCCGCTGTCTGAACTTTTGGCGATCGCACTGTTGAACCGGCCGGAGTCGAAAGAGCGGCGGACGGCGGTCGTGCAGTCGTTTCTCGCGCTGCGTCAGGCGAAATGGCTTCCCTTCGCGCCGACCGTTTATATCGGCTACAGCGCCGGAGATTTTGGCGGAGGGAGTAGTCTTGTTGACCAGCCGGTCGGGTCGGGCACCGACGCCCTCGGCGATCCACGGTTTGGCCTTTTCAGCCCACGACAAGATCTCGA
>CAYWOV010000004.1:3463-17720 GCA_964459965.1 uncultured Planctomycetaceae bacterium
CCGACGCCCTCGGCGATCCACGGTTTGGCCTTTTCAGCCCACGACAAGATCTCGACGTCATGGCCTATTGGACCGTATTAAACCTGGGACTCGGAAACAAGGCGCTCATCGACGCGGCCCGCAGCCGGCTCCGCAGCGCCGACTTGCGGCAGATCGCCACGCTGGATCAGGTCCGTTCCGAGGTGGCCGACGCATACGCCAAAACACACGCCCGTTTCGCCCAGGTGCGGACGTGCGAGTTTGCCATCCAATCGAGCACCGAGGCGTACCGAGAAGACTTGCGCCGCATCATGGGGCAGATCGGGCTTCCGTTGGAGGTCATTAACAGCCTGCGCCTCTTGTCGCGGTCGCGGGTGGCTTACCTCGACGCGATTCTCGATTACGACCGGGCCCAGTTCGAGCTTTATGTCGCCCTCGGCAAGCCTCCTGCGGATGTGCTGGTTCGGCCCGCCGGCGAAAACGGCGAGGATCCAGCCGCACGGCTCCTGCCGCAGCCTCCTCGTTGACGATTGGTTCTCGTCTGTCATTCCTGAAGAGCGCCGACTGACTGATGCCGAAGAATTGTTCCAGATCGACCTTTGCCAACGCTGCGGGCGCCTGGGCGGCCGCGTGGCGTTTGGCTTTTGTCGTCGGAATTTGTGTCGGCGCGATTTGGTTTGCAGGATTTGAAACCGGACAGGCTCCCGCAGCCGACGGACCCACGCTGTTTGATCCGAAGCTGGCAGCCCCGGGCGGGCGTTTCGAAGTGATCGACCTTGTGCCCCCTCCCCCGGCGCCGCCTGCGGGCTCCGAGGAATCCCGGCCGTTGCGCAAGGCGGCTCCCATTGGAATCGAATCCGAGGGCCTGTCGCGGGAGGAAATTGTCCCCGTCACCGGTGAAGAATATATGGTCGACCTTGCGACCATTCTGCATCTAGCCGAGGCGGATAATCCGACGATCGCACTGGGGCGCGAGGCGATTCGGGAAGCACTGGCTCTTCAGCTTCAGGCCCGCGCGATGCTGGTCCCGTCGCTCAACGGCGGTGCCATGTATCACCTCCATCAGGGCACGCTCCAAGCCGGTGACGGCCAAATCGAAAAGGTCGATTTGCATTCCGTCTATTTCGGCGGAGGCGATTGGACGGTCGGCTCGCAGACCGTCGCTGTTCCGGCCGTTCACCTGTTCGGCCATGTCGGCGACGCCTATTTTGCGCCGTTGGTCGCCCGGCAGGTGGTCAATAGCCGCCGGGCGGATTCGCGCGGCATCGAAAATACGGTCTTGTTGGAGGTGGCCCGGCGATACCTCGATCTTGTGGGGTCGCAGGCCGCGCTCGAGGCGATTCGGCGATCCGAGGACAACGTTCGACAAATCGTGCACGACACGGCCGCGTTCGCTCGAACCGGGCAAGGCCGAGTTGGCGACTACAACCGTGCGCGAACGGACGCACTTTTGCTGCATTCCCGCGAAGAGCGGGCGCAGGAAACCGTCGCCGTGGCGTCGGCTGACTTGGCGCGGACGCTGCACCTCGACCCATCGATCCGATTGACCACCACAGGCTCCGCGCTGGAGCCTGTGCAACTGGTCGATCCGAGTTATCGTGTTGAAGATCTGATTCAAACTGCCCTCAGCGCTCGGCCCGAAGCGGCCGCGCGGGCCGCGGACATCGCGGCCGCCGATTACCGTTTGAGGCAAGAATACGCGCGCCCGTGGCTGCCGTTGGTTTCCGTCGGATACAGCGCGGGGGGCTTCGGCGGAGAAGGCAACCTGGCCGGCTTGCCGTCCACCACATCGGGCCGAACGGATTTCGATGTCTACGCTGTTTGGACTTTGCAAAACCTCGGATTCGGCAACGCAGGCATTCAAAAGGAGCGCCGGGCCGAACGTGACGACGCCATCGCCCGACGGGGCTTGGTGCTCAATCGGATCGGCCGCGAGGTGGCCGACGCGTACGCCCAAGTGGAGTCGTGGCGGCAACAATTGGATTTGGCTCGCGGGCGTCTACAAACGGCGTCCGCCGGTGCCCGCGAAGAAATTGACCGCACACGCGGCGGTGAAGGCTTGCCGCTGGAGGCGATCAATAGCGTCAACCTGCTCGTCGACGCACGCGACGAATTCATCGCCGCCCTCGTGGGATTCGATTTGGCTCAGTTCGAGCTTTTCGTCGCGATCGGCGAAACTCCGAGCACGGCGCTGCCCGATCCGCTACGAGCCGGAGCCCTCACAGACGGTCAGCACAAGTAGACGTTTCAATCGGCACGCGAGCCAAACTTCCGAAGTGGCTCGAAGTCCTAGAAACAGCCTCTACAATCTAAGTAGGAAGAGTTGCGGCACGGGACTGGCAGCCCATGCTCAGTGAAGGTCTTTGCTATGGCCGCGAACGTACAAACTCGACTCGAATCCTTTGGGCAGCAAATTGCCCGCAAACGGTGGATTGTCGGCATCGTGGTCTTGGCGTTGGTTTTCATCGTCGTCGCGTATCGTTGGACCAGATCGCACCGCGTTCCAGAGGCAGCGACGGATTCTGGGGACCAACCGCCGGCAACCGTGCCTGCGGAGTCTGACGATCAATCCGCGCCCACGGCACCTGAACGGGTCGAAGTGGTCCGACCACGTGTCGGAGGAATGGCCCGTTCTATTTCGGAGCCGGGTACCGTCAAAGCGTTTGATTACGCCGACCTTTATGCAAAGGTCTCCGGATTTCTCCAAGAACAAAGCGTGGATATCGGCGATTCCGTCACTCCCGGCCAGTTATTGGCGAAGATCTCCGCGCCGGAACTGGTTCAGGCAGTTGATCAGGCCAGAGCCCAACTCGACCAGGCCAAATCGCAGGTGAGTCTGTCGGTGGCGGCGATCGACAGGGCAAACGCTGACTTGAAAGCCGCAAATGCCAATGTGAGCGAGAAGGAGTCCGACCTCAAGCGCGAGACCGCCTACCTGGCATTCCGTCAGATTCAGTACGAGCGGATCAAACACCTCTACGAGCTGAAGGCGATCGAGGAGAAGCTGGTCGACCAAAACCTCAAAGAGCGAGATGCGGCGCGCGAAGCAGAAAACGCGGCCAAGGCGGCAATCGAGACGGCCAAGGCAGAGGTCGCCGCCAAAAGGGCCAAGATCGTGGAAGCCCAGGCCGACCTGGCCAACGCCAATGCCAAAGTGCAGGTCGCCAACGCTGTTCTGGCAAAGGCCAGGGTTTTTGTCGACTACTTGGACATCCGCTCGCCCTATAAGGGCGTCATCACCAAACGCAGTTTCCACGTGGGAGATTTCATCCGCGCCGCGGATCAGGGGGGCGTTGGCGGCACGCCTCTGTTAGTTGTTGCCCGAACCGATAAGATGCGCGTGCTGTTGAAGATGCCCGAAACCTACGTTCCGTACACGGACCCTGGCGATCCGGCCACGGTTGACCTCGACGCACTTCCCGGCAAGGAATTTCACGCCAAAGTCTCGCGAATTGGTAATTCGCTCGATCCCGTCGATCGCACCATGCGAGTCGAGGTCGACTTAGAAAACACATTGAACGAGTTGCGCGACGGCATGTTTGGCCGCGTCACGATTCAACTGACCCGCGCAACGAAGGAAGTCAGCGTTCCGTCGACCTGCCTCGTGAGCAGCGTTGAGGGAACAACAACTTCGGTCTATGTCGTACAAGACGGGGAAGCGCGCCTACGACCGCTCAAAGTCGGCCGCGACAACGGCATCCAAGTCGAAATAATTTCAGGTTTGAAACCGGATGAGCTTGTCGTTTTGCATCCGACGTCTGATCTCTTCGCGGGCGCGAAAGTCGTTCCCGTTGAGAAGCAGAACACGGGTGCCGCTTCGTCCGGAACTGCGAAGTAATCGGCGGCAGGGGTGCGCGTTGCGCCTCAGGGGGCTTACGCCCCCCGCTCGACTTTGGATTTCCGCAGATCGAACGCGAATCACTTCGCGTCCAGCTCTTTGATCTTCACGTTTTTGAACCACACCTTGTGCCCGTGGTCCTGCAGGCCGATGTAGCCCTTCCGTGCGAAATCCTTGATGGCATGGGAGAACTTGTTCGGGCTGCCATCGGGGCAGCGACCCGGCTCGGTCCATTCGTCGCAATTCAACTCGGCGACCGTCTCTCCGTTCACGGCAGCCGTGATGTGCGGCCCCTTGCAAGTGACGGTGATCGAATTCCAGTCGGACGAGAGGTGCGGCACTTTTTTGGGACCGACCAGATCGTACAACGAGCCGAAGTCGTGATTGCCCGTGCCGATCTCCGAGGCCACCTGCACTTCAAAGCCTGTCTGCACGGGATCTTTCGGGTTGCTGACGCGGACGAAGACGCCGGAATTGCATTGGGTGTCCATTTTGACGTCGCACTTGAGGATGAAGTCGCTGAACTCTTTATCGTGGATGATCAGGTAACCCCCCGATCGGTACGGAACGAGGGATGAATCTTCGATCTTTGAGGCGATCGCCCGGCTGTTGTTGCAGCGCCAGCCGCTGTAGTCCTTGCCGTTAAACAGGAGCTGCCAGCCGGCCGCTTGCTCCTCCGGCGTCAGCTCGTTATCGGCCGATAGAGCAGACTGGGCCAAAACGGCAGTCAATACTGCGAACGTCGTCCACACGGTCATTCGTGTCATCGAAACACTCCTGTTGTGAAATCGCGAGGAAGGCTGACATCGACGGTCCCACGCGATCGTATCTGTGAATGTGTGGGAATGCCATGCGGAGCCACCGCCCCAACGGCGTGGACGAATGGCGACCAGTTCCCAATAATGACCGAACGTTTCGCCGGCAGGAGTGTCCTGTCGGCGCGTGCTAACGCCCCATCCCGACACCCGAACTCATTTGCCTGTGTCCGCCGTCATCCGTTGTCAAAACCTGTTCAAGACTTACGAAGGCCGCCCCCCAGTGGAGGCGGTCCGCGGTCTTGATTTGGAAGTCGCGGAAGGGGAATGCTTCGGCCTATTGGGGCCGAATGGCGCGGGCAAAACGACGACAATCGAGATCCTCGAAGGACTGCTGACCGCCACGTCGGGGACGGTCGAAGTCTTGGGCCGCCAATGGGGCCGGGACGACGACGCCATCCGCCAGCGGGTCGGTATCTCCTTCCAGGAAACGAAACTCTCCGAAAAATTGTCTGTCCGCGAGACGCTCGCTCTGTTTCGCAGCTTCTATCGCCGCGGCATCCCGCCCGAAGAAGCGATTGAACGGGTCGAGCTGGCCGAGAAAACCAAGTCCAGGGTGGGCAAGCTCTCCGGAGGCCAGAAGCAACGTCTGGCCGTCGCCTGTGCGTTGGTCGGCGATCCGGAGCTGTTATTTCTCGACGAACCGACGACCGGTCTCGATCCCAAATCTCGCCGCCAGTTGTGGGAAATCATTCGCTCGTATCGGCAACAGGGTCGGAGCGTGCTACTCACGACGCATTATCTTGATGAGGCCGAGCGGCTCTGCGATCGCGTGGCCATTGTGGATCGCGGCAAGGTCATCGCTCTGGGAACGCCTCACGATTTGATCGTCAGCTTGGGAGGCGAGCACGTGATCGAGTTCACGCTCGACGATCAATCCGCCAACGGCTCGTCGACTTCTCGCGAGCCCGATCACGACGTGTTCTTGCGGTTGCCGTCCGTTCGCTCCGTGCATGACGATCACGGCCGAACGTGTCTCTCGGTATCCGAACCGCATAAGGCGCTGCCCGCACTACTCGACTGTTTGCACTCGATGAATCTGCCTCTCGCGAGCCTCACGACCCGCCACGCCAGCCTGGAAGACGTTTTCGTGAAGCTGGCGGGCCGGCACCTTGAGGACGAGGAGTCGCCGACGCCATGACGCTTGCCGAGCGAGAACTGAGCAGGTTCGAGGAGCAGACGGCACCGCAGCGCGGGTGGACCGATCGGGCGTTCGTCCAGCTTGTCTTGGCCCGCTTGCGAGAATTTTACCGCGAGCCGGAGGCGGTCTTCTGGACGTATGGCTTTCCGATCCTGCTTATCGTCGGCCTGGGAATCGCCTTTCGAAACCGGTCCGTGGAGCAGATGAGCGTCGACGTCGAATCGGGGCCCGATGCGGCCGTCGCGGCCTCGACGCTGGGGACGAATCCGCGGTTTATCGTGACGACGAGCGACCCCGCGACCTGCGCGATGCGTCTGCGGACCGGCAAGACACAATTGGTCCTCTCGGCAAGCGGCAGCCCGCCCGCTTATCGCTACCATTTCGATCCGTCCCGTCCGGAGAGCGTGCTTGCACGCAACGCCGTTGACGACGCTTTGGAGCGCGCGGCGGGGCGCGTCGATCGGCTGAAGACGACGGACGAGACCGCCAGCGAACCGGGCGGACGTTACGTCGATTTTCTAGTCCCGGGGCTGTTGGGAATGAGCCTGATGGGCGGTGGATTGTGGGGCGTCGGCTTTGTCACGGTCGATATGCGGATTCGCAAGCTGGTCAAACGCTTTCTCGCGACGCCGATGAAAAAGCGAGAATTTCTGGCGGCTATTATGGTCAGCCGCATGTTATTCATGATCCCCGAAGTTTTCATCGTGTTGGTCTTCGCTCGATATTGCTTTGGTGTCATGTACTACGGATCCCTTTGGTCCGTTGCGTTTTTAGTCCTGATCGGCGCGACCATGTTTGCAGGAATCGGCCTGCTCGTCGCAAGCCGTGCCAAGACGGTGGAAGCCGTTTCCGGACTGATGAATCTCGTAATGTTGCCGATGTGGATGCTTTCGGGCATTTTCTTCACATCGGACCGCTTTCCGGGCGCCGTCCAACCTGTGATCAAGATCTTGCCGCTCACCCCCTTGATCGACGCCTTGCGGTCCGTCATGCTAGAGGGATCATCTCTTTCATCCCAAGCGGCGCGAATCGCGATTATGGCCGCATGGGGCGTTGTGTCTTTCGCCGTCGCGTTGAAAATTTTCCGCTGGCAGTGATTTTTTCAGACAAAACGGCCTCTGGCGGACGTCTAACGTATCGTGGATACCGGCGAACCGATCGACTTTGCCGAACAGGTTCGGCTCTGCGCCCAAAAGCTGGCACGGGACGGTGTTGGGGCATTAGGCGACGTTTATGACGTAACAGCCTCACGGCTGATCCGTTATGCGACGACGCTGACCCGCCAGCGTGACGACGCCGAAGACGCGGTTCAGGCTGCGCTCGTACGCATTGCGCTTAGACCCCGCGTTTTAGCAGAAGCACGGTATCCTTGGGCCTACCTATTAAAGGTGATCCGTAACGAAGCTCTTAATATCGTCCGGCGTCGCAAGCCTGTGCGCCGCTTGAAGGTGCGCAGCAAATCTTGGTGCGAATATGTCGCCGATCAGGGCGAACAAGAATTGCATACGTATGTGCGGCGGGCGCTGGGTAAGCTTCCGCCTTCGCAAGCGGAAGTCGTGGTTTTGAAGATTTGGGAAGAAATGACATTCGCGGAAATCGGCGAGGTTTTGGGCCAGTCGCCCAACACGGCGGCCAGCCGCTATCGCTATGCCTTGCAAAAGCTGTCTCAGCACCTGCACGCCCTGGCGGAGATGTATCATGACTGATCTTCGCCAACTCCGCGAAATCGAAAAATTGGTTGAGGACTCGGTGTTTCATCCGTCTCCTCGACACCACCTGAAACAGCGCGTTCTCAAGCGCGCGATTGAAGCTAAACATCGGCAGACGTTGTGGAAGCGATTCGCCGTCACATCGTCGGCCGTCTCGGGTACGCTGGTCATCGCCTTCGTCGGCTTCCGGCTCTTTACGTCGGGACCGACGACAACGGCGACTGAAACCGGACCGGTTCGCGTTCAAATCTATTCTCCCGGCCACAACCTCCAACCGGTTGCCCCGACTCAAACGTCCACGGCCTCCGGAACGTCGCTCGGCGAGGATTTATATTTTCATCCTGCCCATCTCCAAAGCGTCGACTCGCCACAAGCCGTGAGGCCAGTGGCTGGGTCTGAACAATCAAATCTGTCTAACAACAAAGACGTTCGGACGAATCCCCAATAGAGGGTGATCCCATCCTCGCCCAATAACGTTTCCAGCGTGATATCGGGGTAGATTTTGCGACCGTAGGGAAGAGCGGTCTTTCACAAGCGGATCCGGCGCAGCGCCTCGACCCATCGAGCTGGCATGCACGACGGCTCCCGGATCAATCATGGATTCTTAGAAATATGGACCTTTGGATGCCTGCGCGTGTATCCTGGTGGCCCGCCCAACCGGATGAATTGGCTGCGCTCAAAAGTGAAATCTCTTGCCTGGAACGGGTTGGAATCCCGCTGGCCGAAGGCCTGCGCGAAGTCGCGCAGGACCAGCCCGAGCGGTTAAGTCAGATCGCACTGTGGGTAGCTGAGCG
This sequence comes from uncultured Planctomycetaceae bacterium, assembly GCA_964459965.1. Classification (GTDB taxonomy): domain Bacteria; phylum Planctomycetota; class Planctomycetia; order Planctomycetales; family Planctomycetaceae; genus DASPSM01. Next base: position 11,740 of record CAYWOV010000004.1, read on the forward strand.
GCTCGATGCGGGCGTTGATTTGTCCGACGCGTTGGCAGCGCTTGCGGCCGACATGCCGGCGGCGAAATCGGCCGATCCAAACTGGCGCCATCGCGGGATCGGCTGATCTCAGGGAGCACCCGGCTCGCGTCGAACGTTCCAACTCGGTTCGCGTTTTTCCAGGAAGGCCGTTAAGCCCTCGCGGGCTTCTGCCGTCCGTCGAGCTTCCGCGGATACTTTCCGCCCCGCCTCAAGCTGCTCGAAGAGTGTCGACTGCGAGTTAGCCCGCACCAGCCGCTTGGTCATCGCCAGCGCTCGCGGCGCGCCAGTCAGGATCGTGGCCGCCAACTCTTGCCGCGCCTTTTCGAGACCTTCCGGCGCGGCCAGCATGTGGCACAATCCCACGCGATAAGCCGTTTCGCCGGTCAAGGCCTGGTCGGCAAGCAAGATCGGCGTGGCCGGACCGGTACCGATGCGATAAATCAAAAGCGGCGACACGACCGCCGGACTGATCCCGCGTCGTAGCTCCGGCAGCGCAAAGCGGGCGGCGGTCGAAGCGATGACAAGATCGCACGCCAGCACGATGCCGAAACCACCTGCAATCGCCGGACCTTGCACCACAGCAACCGTGGGAACGTCGAGCCGCAGAATGGCGACGAGCAAATCGCGGAAGTCGGTCGCATCCTGTTCCCACTCCGCGCTTGAGTTGGCCGCGCGGGCCCGATCTCTCATTTCATCCAGATCCATGCCGGCACAAAACACAGGACCGCTGGCACACAGCATGAGAAGCCGTGCCGAGGTGTCGGCCGCGACGCGCCCGACGGCGGCAGTCAGCTGTGCGATCAACTCCCGCGACAGCGCGTTGCGTTTCGCCGGCCGATCAAGCGTGATGACGGCCACGCCGTCGGAGATTTCGACTTTGACGAGGGATTCACACATCGTTGTGAGTCGGGATCAGGGGTGGGGGGGCGGTGGTATTCGCATTTCGAGCAGGGCGAGCGCCAGAGTCTTGCCCTGGCTGTCCGTGCGGAGCGAGCGACTCGCTCCGCCTCCGAGCACGTCTTTCAGCACGAAGTTGTACGCGTGAATTCCGGGAAGCGCGTAGCGTCTGACTTCGGTCGGCCTTAGCGGCAGAAAGAATTCCGCGACACGCGTTTCCGTGAGCACTTCGCCGAGATGGCGAAAGTCATCCTCGCGAAAGGCAATCACGCCGATATTCGCGTGGTTCCCCTTATCGCCCGAGCGGGCGTGGGCAATTTCCGCGAGCCGGATCAAGCCCGTCATTTGCTCGCTCCTGCTGTCTGGGCCCATTCTTCAGCCGTTTTCACGTCGATCTGCTGCTGCACGCGCGTGCGAGAAACCGTTGTGGGCCAATACGCGAGAACGGGACGCGGTTTTGCCCGGCCGCCCGTGTATCCGGTCACACCGGGTGGTCCGGCCGTGACCAGCGGCGCAAACTCTCGCACAAACCGATCGAGCACGCTTCGCGACGGGTCGGCCGCGCTCACACGAAGCACCACGTCCCACGGCCGGCTGTCGCCGGCGATTGGCATTCCGGGGAGCGTATCTCCGGCCCCTAGAATTTCGACATTTGTTCGTGCCGGTTTGACGCCGGCATGGGCAAGCCGATCGAGGATGATCGTGCCGGCCGCACGCGCGTTCTGTGTCGCGTTGGGCCCGCAGAGAACGAGCGTCGCCGACGCCATAAATCCGTCCTGATAGGCGATCGAGACTTTGAGCGTCGCGGGCGGCGCTGCTCCTCGCGCGTGACCGACTTCCACGCGGTCGGTTTCCGTCTCCAACAAACGCACCTGCGAAAAGTCAGTGTCCACATCGGGGGTCAAATAGTGGGCCGGGTCGCCGATCTCGTAAACGAGTTGCTCGGCTACGGTCTCCACCGTGACGCTGCCGCCGCTTCCCGCGGGTTTCGTGATGGCGACGTGACCGTTTTCGGAGATTTCAGCGATCGGATAACCGACGTCGCCGAGGGCAATCTCAGGACGCCACGCCGAAAACATGCCTCCCGTGCACTGTGCACCGCACTCGATAATGTGGCCGGCCACCGTGGCGGCCGCCAGACGATCCCAATCCCGCCAATCCCAGCCGAATTCGTGAATCGCCGGACCCAGCGTGAGCGACGCGTCGGCCACGCGCCCGGTGACGACAATCCGCGCGCCGCGGTCGAGGGCCTCCACAATGCCGGCCGCACCGAGATAAGCATTTGCGCTGACGATGCGATCGCGAATTGCGTCGATCGATTGGCCCGTTTCAAAATTGGCGAAAGTTTCGCCGCTGCGCGAAAGTTCGTCCATCCGCGGGAACAGATCGTCGCCCGTCACCGTCCCGATCGTGATGCCGGCAAGACCCTGTTGTGCAAGTCGCCGTGCAATGGCCGCCGCACAACCGTGCGGATTCATGCCGCCCGCATTGGTGACGAGCTTGAGGCCCGGCTGGGTTTGCAACGAGTCGACGAGGTCGCCGACAACGTCGCCGAAATCACTGACCCAACCGGCCGACGGATCGCGCGACTTTTGATGCGCGAGGATCGACATCGTCAGCTCGGCCAGGTATTCGAGCGTGAGGTAATCGAGCCTGCCCGCATCGCAGAGCCGGCGCGGCGCATCGAGGTTGTCGCCCCAAAAGCCGGCCCCATTTCCAACGCGGATCGATTCCATGGCGAGCGTATTGTAGCAAGTTCATGTTGCATCGGAGGGCCGCTGGAACTACAAGACGCACTATGGGATGGAGCTATCGCAAGAGCGTCCACGTCGGGCCGTTCCGGGTCAATCTCAGCAAATCGGGAATCGGCTATTCGGTCGGCGCAAAGGATTTCCGCGTGGGCGTCAATGCGCGGGGCCGGCGGTACGAGTCGGTCACCGTCCCCGGCACGGGATTGACGTATCGAAGCTCGAACAAGTCGCGGAGCCAAGGCCCCGGCTGTGCCCCGGGCGTTTTCCTGTTGGCCGCCGTCCTTGCTACAGGAATCTACGAGTTCGTTTTCTCCCATTAAAGTGACGATTATGGCTCTGCATTTTTCACGCACCGTGAGAACGGAATCCTCGGAACGATTCCTCATTCATCCCGACGGTGGCCACGACGCGGCCGCCCTGGAGCTGCACTACCTCGGCGACCAGCGGGTGGTGGGGACGCTGATCCTCCTCGACGAACGCGTCTTCCCCGAGTCAAAAGTCCCCGAGCTGCTCAAAGAGATCGACGAAAAGCTGCTGCCTGATGTCAGCATCGAAGACGGCAAGCTGTCGTTCACCGTCGTCGCTGGCCACATCGTCGGCACGTTCTTTCCGCATCCGGCCTAGGGCTGACCGGCGCTTTTCGGTCGCACCTGCTTGCACTTAAAATACAGCGCTGTTTGCGGGAAAGTGCGCCCATTTAACGTGCGAGTATTCCATGATTCGTCGAAAGCCGATTTGGACGGCGGCGCGCCTGAATGCGGCAGTCGTTCAAACTGGCGATGCATCGTTTGCGTTCACTCCTTGGGGAGAGATTGTCCCGCTCGATCGAATTACGCGGCATTCAACCGCGGCCCAACGGGGGGGTCTACCGCGATCGGACAATGACGAGAAAACCGTCGCCGACATCGCCGGACTAAACGTCGCCGGGATTGAGACCGTAACCACCAACCTTCGCCTGACGTCACCGCTGCTTGCCTGTTGTGCGCTCGATCCCGAGAGTTGGTGCATCGGCATCATTAACTCTGACGCTCTGCAGGCCGTGGGGCCATTTCGCGACGTATCTGCCCCGATCCGCGAATGGTTGATTCGTGCCGCAAACCTCGGCCACTGCCTCGGCATGCTAAGAATCATGCTGAGCTTGCCGTCGGGGCCCGACGCAATCAGACGCTTTGTGCGTCGGAGTACGGAACCGTTGCCACTGAATACCAATGAAGATTCGATCACACCGGTTTTTCCGCTTCCTGAACTCGTTCCGACGGCTGATGCCGCCGATTCGGCCTGGTTGGCGGCGCAGCTTGAGGTACTCGACGAGAACCGTTTGGGGCGCGATGTCAGGTCGCGAGAAGATATCATTGCGCTCTCCGCAGGCGTTTGGCAAATGAATGGGTTCTTAGACCGCAGTCACGCGTTGGCTCAATCCGTCGAAGGCAGAGGGAAACACCGGGCCGGCGACTACTGGCATGCCAGCATGCACCGCAGCGAGCCTGACTATTCGAACGCCAAGTACTGGTTTCGCAGAGTGGGCGTCCAAGGCATCCATCGGTTTCTGGCAAGCGACGCCGACCAGATTCTCTCAATCTGCGGCTCTCCGGAAGCCTCGGGTTGGCGAACCGCAATTGTTGGCCAAGGTCCACCGAAATGGAACGCACTCTCCTTCGTGGATCTCTGCGAGCACCTCGCGAATCACCGAAATCCCGAACTATTGCTGGCCGCTCGAAAGATTCAGCTGATCGAGATGGCGCTGCTACTGAGCAGCACCTACCACGACGCTTTCGGATGACGACACCTACAACAGCGGTCCGAGCAGCCGGGCGGCATTTTCCAAGAAGGCCCGGGCGCGGCCGCGCGATTGCCATTCGGCCAGATCAACACGGTGGGATTCGCTCGCGTATTGCCGCTGCAATTCCTCCAGTTCAGTCGTGAACTGTGCATCGTAGATCGCCAGCGTGATCTCAAAATTGAGGTGCAGGCTGCGCGGGTCGAGGTTCAGCGAGCCAAAGAGGCAAAACTCACCGTCGACCGCCACCGACTTCGTGTGCAGCAGGCCGCCCTTGAACAACAGGACGCGGACGCCACTGGCGACCAGGTCGCCTTGATTTGCACGGCTGGCCCACAAGGCGAGCCGTGAGTCAACTTTTTCCGGAATAATTAATGTGACCTCGACGCCGCGCTGGGCCGCCGAGATCAGCGCGGTCATCATCGCCTCGTCCGGCACGAAATAGGGAGTCGTGAGGGTGACCCGTCGTTGGGCGCTGTAGATCGTGGCGATCACGATCCTTTCGATTGCGTCCCAAGCGTGAGCCGGTCCGGACGGGATGACCTGCACCGGGGCCGGTCCCACCGGCGCGCACGAGCGGACGTCGCCCGATTCTCGCAGTCGTTCGATGCTTTCCTGGCTTTCTTGGGCCCAGTCGCCCAGAAAGGTGATTCCGAGCGGTTCGACAGCCGGCCCTTCGACGCGGACGACCGCGTCGACCCATTTCCCAACACCGGCCGTCTGCTTGAAGAACCGCGAGTCGACCAGATTCATGCTGCCCGTGTAGGCGATGTGGCCATCGATCACGGCGATCTTGCGATGCAGCCGCAAGTCGAACCGCACGAAAGGCAGCCGCCAGATGCGGGCCGGCAAGGCCGCCTGCAACGCGACGCCACCGTCGCGGAAGCGGCCGGCCCACTCGCCGCGGAGAAATTCGCGGCTGCCCACGTCGTCCAGCAGGATGCGGCAAATCACGCCGCGCTTCGCGGCACGCAGCACGGCCTGGCCGACCTCATCCGCCAGGCCCCCCTCGCCCCAGATGTAAAATTCGAGATGACACGTTTTTTCGGCCGCGTCAATATCTTTAATCAACCGCACGAGCCCTTGTTCGGAGCTCGTGAGAAACTCGAGTCGGTTCCCCGCTCGCGCGGGGATGCCAATTGTCGTTTCGCACATGCGTGCCAGAGCCTCGGCAGCGGCCGGCCGAATGGACCAGTCGATGCCTCCGGCCTTCAGTTGCGACTGCCACCGGTGAAACGGCGTCTGCAACTCGTTTGATCGGATCGCCCGCCGGTGGCCAAGACGCAGCTCGCCAATGAATAGGTAGGCCACCGACCCGGCAAAGGGAAACGTGAGGACAATGAACATCCATGCCAGGGACACGCCGATTGGCAGCCGCCGCATGATGACGCGGGCAGAAAGCCCCAACCGGAGAACCAGATCGGTGAGAAAGACGCAGATCGTCCACCAACTGGCGGTTTCGAAAAAAGCAGCGTTGATTTGTGCCGTCCACCGATAGAGGGACTGAACCGGAGAAGACGGATTCTATCCACCGT
>CAYWOV010000005.1:0-13864 GCA_964459965.1 uncultured Planctomycetaceae bacterium
GCAATGTATATCGAGCCGCAGTTGGCGGAAGCCCACATCAATCTGGGCGTCGTCCTTGCCGATCAGCACCGTTTGACGGAATCGGTCGTCAGCCACACGCGGGCCATTCAAATTCGTCCCGAAGATCCCGAGGCGCACCTCCACCGGGCGTTTACCTGGCTCTTGGCGGGCGAATGGGAACAAGGTTGGGACGAATACGAGTGGCGGTTCCGCTATGACGTGAATCCGCGCGATTTTCCCTTTCTCGCTTGGAGCGGTCGCGATCTGGCTGAAAAAACGATCCTCATCTGCGGCGAGCAAGGGGTCGGTGACGAGATCATGTTTGCCTCGTGTCTGCCCGACGTGATGGCGACGGCCGCGCAGTGCGTGATCGAATGCGATCCGCGGCTGGTGCCATTGTTCTCGCGGTCGTTCCCGCTTGCCGACGTGGTCGGACGCCCGCTTACAATCGAGGATGCACGGGCGTACGGAGTCGACGTGCAAACGGCCGCAGGCAGTCTGCCCCGCTTCCTTCGTCGCAATCTGAACGCGTTTCCGCAACGGCTGCGATACCTGGCCGCCTGTCCGGTCAAACGGTCTCGGTGGCGAGAACGGTACGCTCAGCTCGGCAGCGGTCTCAAAGTCGGTATTGCCTGGCGTGGCGGTGGCACCCCCTTCATGAAGCGCCGCAGATCCACACTGCTCGCGCAGTGGAGCGGAGTCTTCGCTGTTCCGGGAGTGCTGTTTGTGAATCTCCAATATGGCGACTGTGCGGCCGAATTGGCGGCGGCCAAGGAAGCGCTGGGCGTCGCCATTCATCACTGGCCCGACGTCGATCCGCTCAAGGATCTCGACGATTTCGCTGCGCAGATCGCCGAACTCGATCTGGTGATCTCGGTCGATAGTGCGACGGTCCATCTGGCCGGGGCACTTGGCATTCCGGTTTGGACCTTGTTGCATTACTCGCCCAATTGGCGGTGGCTGCTCGATCGGGAGGACACGCATTGGTATCCGTCGATGCGCCTCGCGCGGCAGCCGGAGTTCGGCAATTGGACGCCGGTCTTTGAGTCGATCGTCGAGAGCCTGGGGCTGTTGGCGACGTCTCGCGCGTCGAAAACGACGAGTGAACGATCGGCCCTGCTCTCCCGATTGGTCGTGTCTCGTCACCCGGTTGGAAGTCCGTCGACAGCGATTCTGCCGACGGCCGATCCGCAGGCGGATGAAGAACGTGCCAAGTACGAGCAAGTCTGGAAACACGACGATTACCGGCGATTTTCACCGGGGGCCGTTTCGATCGAGAAGGTCAATCTTGTCGGCGAATTGCGCAAGCACGGAATCCGGACCGTCCTCGACGCGGGTTGCGGCTCTGGCAAACTGATGTGGCGGTTGATGAACGAATACGCCGGCGAATTCGACGTCCACGGCTTCGACATCACGGACACCTGTCTCGACCCGTGCTTCGCCCGAATGAAGGACCGCGTGCTGACGATCGGGTGCCTGTGGAATCCGAACGACTTCAGCAAGGTCTACGACGCCGTCATTTGTTGCGACGTAATGGAGCATATACCGACCGACCGCGTCCCGGCGGTGCTGGCGAATCTCCGCAAAAGCACGCGGAAGTTCGCCTTCTTCTCGATCTCGGTCATCCCCGACGCGTTCGGCCCCATGCTCATCGGTGAGCCGCTGCATTTGACGATTCAGAAACCAAACTGGTGGTTCGCCAAGCTGGCCTTGGCCGGCTTCAAGATGACCTCGTACGCCACCTCGATGAGCGGCAACGGTCAGGAAACGCAGCTTTACGTCTTCGCCACGGTCTAAAGGAGACTTGCATGGCGATAATCCAGTTACCAGCATCGCCGGCACAGCTCGCAAGACATGCGAGCCGCACCGTATTGCACGTCGGCTGCGGTCCGGCTGGCATAGAGAGTCTGCACCAACGGTTCCGCGGCGACGACTGGCATGAAATCCGCCTGGATCTTGATCCCGATGCGAAGCCCGATGTGGTCGCATCGATCACTGATATGCGGCAGATTGCCAACAACTCGGCAGACGCGGTTTGGTCGTCGCACAATTTGGAGCATCTGAGCGCCCACGAGGTGCCGGTGGCGCTGGGCGAGTTCTTTCGAGTTTTGAAGCCGGGCGGATTTGCGTTGATTACCCTTCCCGATTTACAGCAAGTGGCCGAGTTCATCGTTGCTGACAAGCTTGAGGACGTCGCCTACGAATCGCCGGCCGGGCCGATTATGCCGCTGGACTGCGTTTATGGGCTCGGGAGGGCCATCGCGGCCGGTCATGCACTGATGGCGCATCGGACGGGCTTCACCGAGAAGACCCTCCGCAAGCACCTGGAGCGGGCGGGATTTTGTGACGTGAAAATTTCCTTTTCGCCCTTCGCGCTGTGGGCCGAAGCGGCCAAGCCTTGCGAGAAATAGCCCCGCGTTTCGGTGCCGATCTGCGAAGTCGCGTTATTCGCCGAAGGCTCCAACGCCGATAGAGTCTGGAAGGGGTCGTTCCCGGCCGGCGCACGGTACGCGCCGGAGGTAATGGAGTCGGGGGAATGGATTTTTCCGATCGACCCGGTCCCAGCGAAGTGGTTTCCATCTGCGGCGCGAGACTGATGGCATCAATCGCTTCTCCAACGCTGCAGACGGCGTTTGAATTTCATCGGTCGGGCGACTTGGGTCAGACCGAAGCCGTTTGCCGCGACCTGCTCCGCATCGATCCGCGGCACGGCGACGCTTTGCACCTCTTGGGAGTCGTCGCCTTTCAGCGCAACGAACGAGTGGCGGCCGTCGACTATATCGGGCAGGCCATCGATGCCGACGGCAGTCGGCCTGAGTTTCACAACAGCCTGGGGAACGTTTATCGCACGCTGGGCCGCTCGGTCGAGGCAATCGACGAATTCCGCAAGGCGTTGCGACTCAAGCCCGATTTTTCGGTGGCTTACAACAATCTTGGCATCGCCCTGTCGGAGTGCGGCCAGAGCCGCGGCGCCGTTGCCTGTTTCCGGTTGGCCGTGCAATTGGATCAGCACAACGTATCGGCTTGGATGAACCTGGGCTCGGCCCTTTCGGATCTCGGCAAGACGGCGGAGGCAGCCGACTGCTTTGAATCCGCGATTGCTGTTGCACCCGATCAGGGACCAGCCTTCGCACAGCTTGGCCGCTGCCGAAATAAGTTGGGCCGCAGAGACGAAGCGATCGACGCCTACGAACGGGCCGTGTCGCTGTTAGGCAATGCGGTTGGCCCGGCACTCTTCAAAGATTTGGCCGCTGGATATCTCGAATCGGGACGCGCGGCCGACGCCGAAAGAACCTATCGACGAGCCATCGGCGTCGCACCCGAGGATCCGCAAATACTTCTCAACCTGGCCCAGTCGCTGAAGGAACAGAAGCAGCACGCTGAAGCGATCGACTGGTACCGGCGCGGGATTGCACTCGATCCGCAGAACGCGGCGGCTCACTACGCGTTGGGCCGTTGCCTGCATCAGAGTGAGCGATTTGCCGAAGCCGTCACAAGCTATCAGAAGTGTCTCGCGCTGGGATCTCGCGACGCGAAGGCCGCGTACCATCTCGGCAACGCGTGCAAATCGATCAAGCGATTAAACGAGGCGGTCGATGCGTATCTCAAATCGCTCGAGTGGGACCCCGACCTCGTTCCGGCGATGTACCAACTGGGCAATGCCTATCGCCAACTGAACGACTTGGACGGAGCACGGTTGTGCCTCGAGAAGGTGCTACAGCGAAAGCCCGGCGATCTAACAACGCTGGTTTGTCTGGGCAATGTGCTCCGCAGCCAGGACGATCTGATGGGTGCCTCGGCAGCGTTCCGAAAGGTCATCAGCCGCGTTTCGGATAAGCCGCTTTGGGAACTGTGGCTCGCCACATTGTGCCCGGCCGTCTTTCACAGCGCCGTGGGCATCGATCAGTACCGCGCGACTCTGCTGGCCAAAGTGAACTCCATCGCCGAGATGGAAATTCCAATCACTGCCGAGGAAATCAGCGATCGCGGTTGTCCGCCTCCGTATTTCCTGCAATTTCATGGGCGCGACAATCGGCCGCTCAAAGAAGCCTACGCACGCGTCTTTCAGCGTTGCCGATTTACCGCGCCGGCAGACCCCGAGGCTTCGCTCCGAGCCGGCGACAAGCCGCGCGTCGGATTTGTCGTTACCGATGGGCACGAGGGCGTTTTCCTGCGCTATTTGCGCGGCGTGCTGGAGCGACTCGACCGCGAGCATTTCGATCCGATCATCATTTGCTCGGCGGGCGGCGAGATGCGGATTCGCGCCGAGCTGCCCCGGGAAACGATCGAGACCTTCGTGATTCCCAGCGGCTTCGACAAAATTGTCGAGCGAGTCCGCCAGGGCCGTTTTGCCGTTCTTTACCACTTCGAGGTCGGCTCAGACGTCACGAATTATTTTCTCCCCTTTTTCCGGCTGGCTCCTATTCAGTGCACGGGGGCCGGTCTGCCGGATACCTCCGGAATCTCGCAAATCGACTACTTCCTCAGCAGCGATGTGTGTGAACCGGCGCGGGCCGAGCGTCAGTACACCGAGCGTCTCATCCGCTCGTCCTCGCTGCTGACGTGGCAGCCGCGGATGCGCTTTCGGCAAGCGGCCGGTACGCGGGCCGAGCTCGGCATCGGTGAAAACCAGCATCTTTACCTCTGTCCGAACAAGATCGAGAAGTTTCATCCCGATTTCGACGGGATTCTCGGGACGATCCTCCGACGCGATCCCGAGGGCGTGTTGGCGATTCCCAAGGACACCCACGGCTACGCGGCACGAAAACTCCAAAATCGCCTCCGCGTCGCGCTCCCACATGTCGTTGAGAGAATTCGCTTCGTGCCGCACCAATCAGTCGAGGGCTATTTCCGGCTGCTCCACGCGGCCGACGTGTTGCTCGATCCGATTCACTACGGCGGAGGGCTGACTTCGTTCGACGGCCTTTCGCTCAACAAGCCGATTGTCACGCTGCCCGGCCAGTTTGTCCGCGGTCGCTACACGTCCGGCTTCTATCGCACGATGGGAATTACCGAATGCGTGGCCGGGACGGTCGAGGACTATGTTGAGAAGGCGGTCCGCCTCGGCACAGATCGCGAATGGCGTTCGCATGTTGAAGCGCGGATTCGCGAAACGAGCGACGCCTTGTTCGAATCGTTCGATTCCGTCGCGGAATACGAGCGAATCTTCCGGCAGCTTGTCGACGAGGCGATGCGAAAAGGCGGCTAGACAGAGGGTGCGCATTCGCCAATCGCACGAGCGAGGCGACCGCGACGCAATGAACTGAGGACTCGGGATGACGTCTGCCCCCAAACGCCTTGCGGAAATGGGGATTCGCATCTCGCAGGAGTCGGCTTCGGCCGACCGCTGCCGGCTGACGGCATTGGCACTGCAAAAGCAGGGACGCATCGATCAGGCAATCAGTCTTTACCTCCGCGGGCTTGCCCTCAATCCGTCCGACGCGGCGGCTTACCGTTGCCTGGGGACGGCGTATAAAACGCAAAAGCGGTTCGACCTGGCCGTGGCCTGCTTCCGTCGGGCGGTCGATTTGTGCCCGGCTTTCCCGGAGGCCTGGAACAATCTCGGGAACACACTGACCGAACAGCGCGACGACGTGGGGGCCGCCGCCTGCTTCGAGCGGGCTCTGATGGTACAACCGCAGTTCGCCGGAGCTCATTTCAATCTCGCCCAGTCGCTCGGCAGGCTCGGCCGTTTTGACGAAGCGATTACCGCGTCCCGCCAGGCGACCGCTCTCTCGCCGCGGAGCGCCGAGTTCTACAACGGGCTCGGGATGGCGCTCTACCAGGCGCGACGCGTTGACGAAGCGATCGCGGCTTACGACCAGGCGCTCGCCCTCCGGCCGCAATTCGCGCCGGCCCGATACAATAGGAGCCACGCTTTGCTGGCTTCTGGCGACTACGCGCGCGGCTGGCTCGAACACGAATGGCGCTGGAAGCTGGATACCGTGTCAGCACCGGCTTATCCGCAGCCGCGATGGGAGGGAACGAACCGACCGGACGACACAATTCTCCTCGATGCCGAACAGGGGCTGGGCGACACGATCCAGTTCGTTCGATACGCGCCGTTGGTCAAACAGAGGGTCGGTACGGTCGTCCTTCGCTGCCAGAAGCCGCTGGTTCAGCTGCTGACGTCGACACCGGGTATCGACCGCGTGATTTCGCAGGACGAGCCGATCGGTGCGTTCGACGTTTGGTTGCCCCTCATGAGCGTACCTTTCTTTTTCTCGCCGACGCTTGAGGCCATCCCCAATCGCGTCCCGTATCTATCCGAGAATCAGGAACTCATCCACTTTTGGAGAGAGAGGCTCAAACCGATCGACCGTCTCCGAATCGGCATACATTGGCAGGGCAACCCCGCCTTTTCCAAAGACCATTTCCGCTCAATTCCGCTGCGCTATTTTGAGCCGCTGGCAACGATCCCGGGCGTTTGCTTGCTCAGCTTGCAAAAGGGGGTGGGTCGGGAGCAGCTTGCGAAAGGGACGACGTTTCCCGTCCTCGATCTGCATCTTTCGCTCGACGAAATCCACGGCCCGTTCCTGGACACGGCCGCCATCCTCCGTTGTCTCGATTTGGTGATAACTTCGGACACGTCCTTAGCACATCTCGCGGGTGCACTCGGCATCCAGACCTGGTTGGCCGTTCCCAGCGTGCCCGAATGGCGTTGGCTCTTGGGACGCGAAGACAGCCCGTGGTATCCAACGTTGCGGCTATTTCGGCAGAATCGCCCCGGCCAGTGGGCTGACGTCTTCTCGAGGATGGCAGCCCAGCTAATGCAGCGGGAGGCGGGGCACAAAGCAAACACCCGAAGAGGCCCTCAAATTCTTCCCAGCTCGCCGCGCTGAAACTGCCCGATTCAAGCCGACCCAAACTTCCAGTCGATACCTATCGAGGACACCTCGTCTCGGACGGGGAAGGAGCGCGCGCCGCGGCAGCTATCGTATCGTGAGGGGCGTGAATGTCCTCTATTCAAAGCACTCCGACGACTTCCACAGCTTCGACCGGGGCCGGTGCGCCGGTCTACTCGTCGAGCAGTGGGGGAACCGTCTCGAAGGTTCAGGCCTCGGTCGGGCCGGTCAGCGGTCTCAACTACCAGCAACTCATCAGTGAACTAGTCGCCAGCCAGCAGCTTCAAGTCACGAATCTCGACAATGATATTCAGACCGACGAGACGAAGCAGGGCGATTACCAGACGCTGTCCGCCAACCTGACGACGCTCGCCACCTCCCTGCAAACGCTGGGGACGTCGTCGACCTTTCAAAACTACCAGGTCCAAATGTCGGACCCCAATCAGCTCAGCGTGACTGCGTCAAGCGGCGCGTCCCCTGGGTCGTACCAATTCCAAGCGATTCAGCTCGCTTCGACCCAAGTCTCGCTGTCGCAGGGATATGCCAATGACAGCACGCAGACGCTTGGCACCGGATCGATCACCATTGCGAGCGGTGGGGGTCTGGCCACGCCAACCCTTTTGGACGCTCTTAACGGCGATTCGGGCGTTCAGCTCGGGTCGATCCAGATCGCCGACGCCGCCGGACACACTGCCACCATCAATCTTTCGAATGCCTACACCGTCAACGACGTCCTCAGCGCGATCAACAATAACGGAGTCGCCGACGTCACCGCGTCGACCGACGGAGGGCATCTTGTTCTGACCGACACTTCCGGCGGATCCGGCAGCTTGACTGTGACGAACCTCGGCGGCGATCAGACGGCGACCGATCTCGGCATCGACCAGTCCAGTTCCACCGGCACGATTACGGGACAGAGTGTCTACGAGGCCACGTCGACCACGGACCTCTCGCAGATCAACGATGGAAACGGCATTTACACAGTCGGTTCGAACCCGGATGTGACCATTACGCTTTCGAGCGGCACGACGTTGAACGTTAGCTTGAAAGGCGCGGCAACGGTCGGAGACGTCGTCAACGACATCAATAACACCACGGGGAACAACGGAAGCCTGGTCGCCTCGATTGTGAACGGCGGGCTCCAATTGACTGACAACAGTGGCGGGAGCGGCACGCTATCGGTCGCCGACGACAGCGGCGCCTCCGTCGTGCAAGCACTCGGACTCAACGTGGCCGCCAGCGGCAACACGATCAACGGTCGGCCGCTTCTGGCCGGAATCAATTCAGTGCTACTCAGCAACCTGAACGGCGGACAGGGGATCACCCAGACCGGGGAGATCGATCTGCAGGATCGCACAGGAGCGACTGCAACCGTCAATCTCACCGGCGCGACGTCGTTGGACCAGGTCGTTAATGCGATCAATAGCGCGGCCACCACCGGTGGCCAGAAGCTGGCTTTGACGGCTTCGATCGACTCGTCAGGAACCGGCATCGAGGTGACTGACACATCCGGGTCGACGGCCGACAATCTTGTCATCCAAGATGTCGGCAGCGGAACTCTGGCGACCCAGCTCGGTATCGCGACCAACTCGGCAACGAACTCGGTCGATTCGGGCAACCTCAATCTGCAGTACGTCAACGAGGCGACCAGCCTCTCGAGATACGCACCCGGCGGCACCGCCGTGCCCGACGGCTCCTTCACGATTACCAACTCGGCGGGAAAACAGGCGACGATTAACGTCACCAGCGGCGACCAGACTTTGGGCGACGTGATGAACCTCATCAACTCGTCCGGGATCAATGTCCATACCCAACTCAACAGCACGGGGGACGGCTTTTCCCTTATCGATGAAGCGGGCGGTTCCGGCCAGCTCACTGTGACGGAGAGCGACGGCAACAATACGGCCGCAGACCTGAAAATCGCGGGAACAGGCGCGACCAACGGCAACGGCCAATCGGAGATCACGAGCCGCCAGGCGACGGTCATCAATATCACGTCGAGCGATACGCTCAATACGCTGGTCACCAAGATCGGGCAAAGCGGACTCGTGAGCGCTTCGGTGGTCAACGACGGCTCGCCTTACGACCCGGACCATCTCGCGCTCACCGCGACAACCGGCGGCCAGGCGGGCCAGTTCTTTGTGAGCGAAACCGGCGTCAATCTTGGAATTCAGACGACGACCTCCGCGCAGAACGCGTTGTTGCGCGTGGGCGCCGGCTCCAACGCAATTATCCAGACTTCGGGCACGAACACCATCACCAACGCTCTGCCTGGGCTCACCGTCCAACTTCAATCGGTCGGAACGTCGTCCGACACGGCAACTGTGAGCCAAGACACCTCGTCGATCACGAGTGCCGTCGAGAGCTTCGTGACCAACTACAACAACTTCGTCACGCAGGACCAGTCACTCACCGCCTTTAATGCGACGACCGACACGGCCGAACCGTTGGAAGGCTCGCCGACGGTGCTGACGGCCCAGAACCAGTTGAACTCGCTCATCACCCAAACGTTCGGCTCGTCCGGAAGCGCCGTGCAGACGCTGGTTGATCTGGGCATCACGGTCAACTCCGACGGCTCACTCTCGTTGAGTCAAACTCAGCTTCAGACCGCGCTACAGGACGACCCTCAAGCAGTCGCAAGCTTCTTCACGACGGCGACGACCGGGTTTTCGGCAGTGGCCCAATCGACACTGACGGGAATCACCGATCCGAACAAAGGTACATTCACCTTCGCATCGAACGCGCTTCAGGACTCGATCAACGGCTATCAGAGCCAGATCACCAACCTCAACGCCATCCTCACCAACCAGGAGCAGCAGCTCACCAACACGTTTGCGAGCCTCGAATCGTTCATCTCTCAAATGCAAGAGCAGCAAACTTTAATTTCGCAGATCCAACCGATCAGCAGCAGCGGGAGCAGTAGCTCCAGCTCGAGTTCCAGCTCGGGCAGCAAGGTGATCTAGGCCTTCCCGAGCGGCCGTCCGATCTGAAATGAGACAGCCTGCCCGATCGGTTCGCCATCGACAGACAGCATCCACGGAGCCACTCCATGATCGACGAATACCTCGAATCCAAAGTAACGACCGCGACTCCGATTCAATTGCATTTGATGGTTATCGACGGGGCGATTCGGCACGCCCGCGCGGCGCACACCGCCATGCAGCACGGGAAAATGGCAGAGGCAAGCACGGCTCTGTCGGAGGCCCGCCGGTTCGTTGGCGAAATGCTCGCCGGTCTCGATGAAAAGCAATTCGCGGAAGTCGTCGGACGATTGAAGGCTATCTTTTTGTTTGTGCTGCGCAATTTGGTCAAAGCCGATCTCGAGCGCAATCAGACGCTGGTCGCCGAGTCGATTTCAATTCTTCAACTGCACCGCGAGACCTCGCTCGCCCTTGCGGAAAGGCTCAAGCAAGAGTCGGCCGCACTTGTCACATCGGGCACGGAAGGCCGCTTTAGCTGGAGTTCATAATGTCCGGCGCGGTACGCTGGCGGCCATGATTCCGCGAATTCTCGAACCCGAAGTCATGGACAGCGAGAGCGAGGCGATCGACTACAACACGATGGATCACTCGCAGGTGAACCGCGTGTTCGTCGACGATCTGCTCGCCGCGCTCGCCCCGCGCTCAATTGGTCCGCGACGCGGATCCATTCGCATTCTCGACGTCGGCACGGGCACGGCACTCATTCCAATCGAGCTCTGTCGCCGCCCAGGGCGCTGGCACATCACGGCGGCCGATTTGGCTCAATCGATGCTCGACGTGGCGGCCGAAAACATCGCGTCTGCAGGCCTCGGAGACCGCATTTCGCTCGAACATCTCGACGCCAAGCGACTGAAGTTTAACGACGGCGACTTCGACGTCGTCATGACCAACAGCATTCTGCACCACATTCCCGACCCGCGGGAGTGCTTCGCTGAAATGGTCCGCGTAGTCGCCCCGCGAGGCCTGCTGTTTGTTCGGGATCTGCTGCGACCTGAAACTGCGGCCGAATTAGTCCGCCTGGTCGCGCTCTATGCGGGTGACGCGAATGACAGTCAGCGGGAAATGTTCGGAGCGTCGCTCCACGCCGCGCTAACTTTGGAAGAGGTCCAAGCGCTTGCCATTCCCTTCGGCATCACTGCCGATTGCGTTCGGCAAACGACGGACCGCCACTGGACGCTTTGCTGGACGCCGGAAGGATGAAGTCCCGAGGTTTGGTCCTTCTCGACAGCGCCCGATGAGGCAATTTTTCCCGGAAGCCTAGCAGTCTTCGTTCGATTTTGACGGTTGTACCGATGAAGGAAAATGCGGCCTTGGTCGAATTTGGGAAATGACTGCGGTCCGTTCAAGACCTTGCCTGTATGTGTCGATTTAATCTACGCACCTTTACTAGGCTCTCCGACGCTGAATTAACACACTCACGGAATCGTCCATGCCTCTTTGTTCGTGCGACGACCAATCGTCCCGCGTTCGATCTCGCCTCGAAAACGCATTGGCGCGGCTTAACGGCAGTCTGCGAAAAAGCGTCCGTCACGGCGAGGCGATGGAATCGATGTTCTCGCAATGGCAAAACCGCTGGTCCGGCCGACGGGACGACATCGTGCGTCGATTAGAGGCGATCGATTCGCAGCTGGATGTGTGGCAGTCGACGAGAGACGCGTCACCGCGATTCTCTGTGGTCGGAGCAGCGGACGACGGACGGTCGGGAAGCAACTCGTAGTGGTTTGCCATCCGGACTGTTCTTCCAAGCAGCGAATGCCGTTTCATTCGCCGCTTCGGCCGCCACTTGATTGCGGGGCGCGAAAGAGCTGCTCCGCCAGCCCGTGGTCGCTCGCCAGGCCAAGCACGCGATTGTTTGACGTCACCACGCCATAGACGGCGGCAGCCGCTCGCAGCGTCAACAAGGCTTCGAGCTTGCTGGCACCGGCGCTCATCACTGGCATCCGCCGCACCAATGAGCCCAGCGGCTTCTGCGTGAGTGCCACGTCGACGACCCGCAGGTAGCCGTACCATGAGTCAACGACTCCCGGCCGGCACACCGGCACGCTGTTGACTCCGTAGCGCCTGGCGAAGTTAAGCACATCTTCACGGCTCACATTATCCGGCACGCCCAGGACGCGACTATTCGGAATCACCGACTGCATCACCGGCTGGCCGGCCAGATGCATCAATCCTTCCAACAATCTGCCTTGAACGTCCAAGAGCAGACCTTCCTGATGTCCCTGGCTGAGCACTTGAACGAGCCGCGCCCGGCCGAGAATCTGGGGGGGACGCTCGGTTCCCTTGTGACTGAATCGCTGTAATACGCGGGCGACCGCCGTCAACGGAAAGCCGATCGGATAAAAGAGGTGGTAAAAGATGTCGAACCAGCGCACGTTCTGGCGCAAGAGTCGCAACGGAGCGCGGTAATACAGGTTCTTCGGGATCAGTTCGCCAAAGGTGAAAGCGAAAGGCGCGATAAAGAGCGTCGAGACGATCTCCGCCAGCATCCGATCTTCCAAGCCGGCCCTGACGGCGGCGATTCCCACGGCCGCCGTGAGGCCGTACTGTGCCACGTTATTGCCAATGAGCGCCGTCACCACGAAATCGCTCGGATTCTGGCAGAACCAAAGGATGCGGCGGGCGACCGAGTCGCCGCCTTGGGCGTCGATGCTCACGCGGAGATAGCTCACGCGGTAAAAACCCGTCTCCGCGCCGCTAAAGAACGCAGACAGCCGCAAACAGGCCAGAAACAAGGCCAGCGCTCCCAGGTAGGGCAGCATGCCGCTCATGGGGCCGCCTCCGTCGCGGGTTCCTCTTTGCTGACCACGGCGCGCAGCCGGCCGCGCTTTAAGACCTCGATGACGCGAATGCGGTAACCGCGCCAACTGCATTCATCGCCCACCTGCGGCATGTGCTCGAGTTTTTCATGTAAAAGACCGGCAAGCGTCACCAATTCGTCCGACTCGGGTTCGTACTCCATCCCCAGCCGGCTGCACAGGTGCCGCAGCGGCGTGATCCCCTCCACGTGATAGCAACCCGGGGCAACTTCAAGGACCGGCTCGCGGGCCAAAAAGCGAACGGAACGGTCGGGCTCCGGAATCAGCACCGTGTCGAGAATGTCGTCGTAGGTAACGATGCCGATCGTCTCGCCGAATTCGTTCACGACCGAGGCAACGTCCGCAACCTGCTCGCGCAGCAAAGTCAGGACCGTCGCCAGCGTGGCACACCAGGGGACATGCACGACTTCCGCGGCCGCCTCGTCGAGTCGGTCGGCCGAAATCAAAGAGAAACCGGAGAGGGCGATCGCCGCTTCGACGTCGTCGCTGCCGGGTCGCAAAATGGCCACATAGTCGCCCGGCGGCGTTTTGCCACCCAGATCGGCCGCGCGGATCGGTGGCGGGAAGGCGGAATAGCTGCCCCGAGGCCGCATCACCTCCTCCACGCGGATCTCGGAAAGGTCCAGGATATTGTGGAGGATTTGCTTTTCCTGTCGAATCATCTCGGCACTCAGATCGGAGACGTTGACGGCGTCTTCGAGATCTGCGGTGCTAAGAAACGGCTCCTGATGGATGTGCGGCAGGAAGGTCCGCCGGGCGACCAGAGTCAGCGCGCGGAAGAGCGGCAGAATCGGATCGAGGATTCGCACCAAAGCGACAATCGGCAAAGCGACCACGGGTGCCAGCGATCGTCGCCAGATGGCGGCGATGACTTTCGGCACGACCTCTCCCACGAGCAGCAGAACGACAATCGCCACGAAGCCGAAAATGCCCGCGGCCGTGCGCAGATGGGCCGCGAGCAAACGCTGCGAGACGACGATGCTCACCGCGAAGTACAACAGATTCACGACGAGGTTCCAAAAGAGGATCCCCGTCAGCACCCGGTCCGGATCGGAGAGCAGAGCGGCCGCCGCCCGTTCCCGCGTGCGACCCACGCGGAAGCCGCGAATCTCCTCGTGCGAGAGGTAAAACAGCGCCGTTTCGCTTGCCGATAAGAAGGCACTCATTCCCATCAGCGCCAGCATGGCCACCAATCCGGGAAGCCACTGTTCAGTCGAGTGAA
>CAYWOV010000005.1:13964-17329 GCA_964459965.1 uncultured Planctomycetaceae bacterium
CCCATCAGCGCCAGCATGGCCACCAATCCGGGAAGCCACTGTTCAGTCGAGTGAAGGAAATCGCTCATCGAAACGGCGATAACCTCATCCCTTATCGAGCGTGGTGCGCCCCAGGGCGACGTCGAACTCGCTCACGGCGGGCACGAGCATCGCCAACGTCGTGAAGCCGTAGGCCGCTGCAATTGAAATGCAAACTCCCAGCGACCCCTGCAACAGAAACTCCGTGATCGCATAAAACGTCAGGAATGGCAGCATTCCCGCTGAAAGCATCAGCGCTGACGAGGGGTTCTTGTGCGATAGCGACGCGTAGAGTGCGATGCTCCCCGCCAGGATGAAGACGACGAAACTCGCGAACTGCTGCGCGAAGGAGGACCGTGCCTCCACCAAGAGCAGCATAAAGATGAAGATGCCGATGAATAGAAAGAAGATCGTTCCCAAACTATTCGCGATCGCCGTCCGCGAGCGCTCATAGCTTAAGCCCGAGTGCAGGCCGAGCGTCGCGGAAAAGATCACGAGCACGAGGAAACCGAACGCCACGTACAGGCAAAGCTCCGCAAACTGATTCACGGCGTTGGCCCGCGTGTAGAGCACATACGCGGCCAGGCCGAGTGGAATGATGATCAATTCCTTCGTGTTGTAGAGGATGCCGCCGAGTTTGCCATAGATGAATTCCTTGGCCGTGACGTCGGTCATCAATAAAAGTTCCAGCGTCTTACCGTCGCGTTCCGAGGTCAGGGCCGTGACCGCCTGGGCATTGATAAGCATCAAACTGATGAGGCACAGGCCGACAAGACCCACGCCAGCCGGCGAGATCATGCCGAGCACCAGATCGCCCGTTGCGGGCGATTGGGCCACCGAGAACGCGATCAGCGCCGCGACAACCACATACGCGGCCTTAATGACGAGGATCCTTCGACCGTAGGCCTTCGTGCAGATTTCCCGCCACACGACTGGATTCGCCCAGATTTTCCGCGCGCGGGGCCCTTGAGCTCGTTCGGAGCGGACCATCGCTGCAGACGAGGCCGCTGACGGTTGCACGCCCGCGAGTGGCTGAGTTCCCTCGGCAGACGCCCCTTCTCCCCATTCAGTGGTTCCGCCAAATGAGCGGGAGGGATTCCAAACGCGAAGCCGCAGGATCGTCACTCCGTTGATCACGACGGTCGCCGCCGCCATCACAAGCAGAAAATCCCAAGCGACGACGTGGGCCGGCTCTAATCCGGACTGACTTGAAAGAGGGTTGAGTACAGTCAACAGCACGCGGTACGGATTCAGCAGCCCGATCCAGTGTGCGGCCGTGTGCGCCGCGACCGATCCGGCGGGCATCGCACTGAGACCTGCGACCAACCCCTCCACGACGCCCAAAAGAATCACAAAACCGAGCACGCTGATGGCCAACGTTTGGAATGTCTTCTCGCGCCAATAGGCAACGAGCAACCCCCAACTGCCGGCTGTGAAAGCAGACGCGGCACAAATCGCCAGCGACCAAAACACCTGATCGATGCCGACGCCTCCCAGTAAAAGCACCAGACAAAACACGGGCATCGAAGCCAGGATCAGCACGATCACCATCAACAGACCCGCAAAGAGCTTTCCGAGCACCAGCTCGTGATTTCGCATGTCGGTCATCAGAAGCAGAATCAAAGTCTGCCGGTCCTTCTCCTGCGCGACTCCGCTGGCCCCGAACAGCAACGCGAAGAACAGCACCAGTGAAAGCTGAACAAGCGAAAAGATCTGGAACACGAGGCTGCCAAATCGCGCAACATCACCCATGCTGCGGACTTGCTGCCACCCGAACATCGCCTGGCCGGCGGTGTACATCAGTACGAAGAGGGCGGCCACATAGCCAGAACGGATCAAGAAGTGGCGCAGCTGGCGGGGCGACGTCAGCGCCTCGCGACTAAAAATCGGACCCGCGAACAAAGGCTTATCCTCGAGTGACAAGAGCAATCAGCAACCGTAACGAACCCGGAGACGGCGAGCAAGCGGCTGCGAGTTTGGGCAGAGGTGAGTGACGAGTCCAAAACAGGCATCCGAAGTGTGCGATTGTCTTTCCTCGACAGTCGCCGCTTACGCCACGCGATTCGTCCTTGAGCCATTTTCGCAAAAACTGGAAAAAACTTCTGAAATTGACTCAAGTCTTCCCTCAAACTTTGCCGAATAGGAATTGGTACCGCGACCGTTGCGGCCCGTTCGCCGTTTACGCTTTTACAATTGGGAACCGTTCGATGCGTTTTTGGACATGGTCAAGTGGGATCGGCGTTTTGATGATCGCCTTTTTGATCGCGACACGATCCGCGATGGCGCAAGCACCCTCTGCAGAGGAGAACGTCCGTCCGATCGAATCGGCAAAAACGACCGGTTTTTCGTTCGACCGCTTTGCGTCGCCAATCGGAGCTGCCAAATCGACGACCGATCAGACGATTACGACCGTCGCCGTTCCGCCGCACAAATCGATGAGCTTTCCCCGGGCTTCGATGTTCCGGCCCAAGGCGCCCAACATTCACACGCGGCCGAAGAAGAAGAAAAACTCGTGGTGGCCGTTCGGCAAGAAGTAAGTCGATTGCTGCCGGGCGGAATTGGCGTCGCCGGACAGCGGCATCCAATGTGGCAATGCAGCCGGCTGGAACGAGCGAAAGTCGATAACTAACTCGCTAGCGTCGCGACGACTTTCTTGGCGGCATCCGTCAGATCGGTCCCCGTGACAATTGGCCGACCGCTTTCGGCCAGCATCTTCCGCGCGACGTCGACGTTGGTGCCTTCGAGCCGCACGACGAGCGGCACGTTGAAGCCCACTTTCTCGTACGCCACGAGCAGCGCTTCCACGATTGTGTCGCACTTCATGATGCCGCCGAAGATATTGACGAGCACGGCCCGCACGTTTTTGTCCGCGAGAATGATGCGGAACGCTTCCGTCACCTGGTCGACCTTCGCGCCGCCGCCCACGTCCAGAAAATTGGCCGGCTCGCCGCCGTGCAGCTTGATGAGATCCATCGTGCTCATCGCCAGCCCGGCTCCGTTGACCAAGCAACCGATATTGCCGTCCAGCTTGACGTAGCTTAAGCCGGCGTTGGCCGCCCGGATTTCCGCCTCATCCTCTTCCGTCAAATCGCGAAGCGCCTCGAGCGGTTTGTGACGAAACAGCGCGTTGTCATCGAACGTCACCTTGGCGTCGAGCGCCAACATGTCGCCGGAATCGGTCACGACAAGCGGGTTGATCTCGGCCATCGAGCAGTCGTTGTCGATGAAGAACCGTACAAGCTGCGGCAGAAACTTCTGAGCGCTTTTGATGGCATTGGCAGGCAGACCCAGTTTGTACGCCATCTTCGTCGCCTGGAAACCGAATAGTCCGTATCCTGCGTCGACTG
>CAYWOV010000006.1:0-16587 GCA_964459965.1 uncultured Planctomycetaceae bacterium
GACGCTTTCACCAATGAGAGCGCCGTCAACACGACGGCCGCCACGAACAGCCCGATCCGATAGCGAACGAGAAAATTCGCAAACGCCGTGAGTCCGTGGAATCGCGAATCCTGGTTCACAGCGTGTGTGCAGCCTCAAAGGGAAATAGAACGCCAACCCGCTCGGAGTAGCATAACCGCAACGGATGGTACCGTTCATGCCCGGCGACGGTTTCAAACTGCCGAGGCGAAAGGCAGCTTGTGCATTCCAGCGAGGCTTCGGCGTCAGGCCGCGAGCAGCGGCGGTCGTCGAACCTTATTGCCGCGTGCGGCCGGGAAGCTCGGAAAGAGGCTGGCGTGTGATTTCATGCCAATGACGGATGTCGATTTCGTAGGGGCCGTGGTCGTCGGTAAATCCCCCGTTGCGCGCCGCGTAATCTTCCAGCCTGCCGATCTTTTGCTGAAACGTCAGTTCGCCGGGATGATCGCTGCCGGGCGCACGACCCCAGATGATGTGCGAGCCGCCGACCGTCCGCAGTTCGTAAATGGTGTCGCCCGGCCCGCTTCGCGGAGCGGCGCCGTCGGGGATTTGGATCGATTCAAGCTGCAGCTTCTTCCAATCAGGACCCAGAATCTCCGCCAGATGCGCGGCGCCTTCGATGATGCGATCTCCCCACGCCGCTCCGGCCAATCCTTGCGGCGTTGAGTGGGCGTTGCGGATGACTGGCAATTCATCGCTTCCCGCGGGGAAACTCGGGGGTGGAAGGAGAGTGGCCTCTTTGTCGATCGGGTATCGCTCCGCCTCGGTCACCACGAAGGCCACCGGCTTACGGTATTGCAGGACGACCGTAATGTGCTGAGTGAAATCCTTGCGGACCGAAACGACGCGATCGACCCAGGCATCCTTCTGGAAGGCCGCCGCGATCTTATCGACGAGGTCGTCATCGAGCAGTGAAAGCTCCTCGGGTAAGCCTCCTTCTCGAAAAACGTCGCGGAGGAAAGTCCGCGAAACCCACGGTGGCGGATCGGTGAATCGAATGCCGTCGGCGTTGAGGCGGTATTCCCGCCGTCGCGTGAGGTCGGGGAGCCAACGCCATGCGACGGGCCCCGCGATGTACAGGGAGATTCCGCCGATGGCGATCAACAGCGCGGCCGGCCGCAGAAACCAGCGCGCAAAAAAGGTGCCTTCCCGGTCGTCAGGAATGAAGACGTCCGAATCGGAATCTGTCAGGCCCTTTTTGGCTCTGGCCGCCATGCCTTTGCCCGATGAGGTCCGCGAAGCGGCGCCCGGCCGGCCTTCGCAGCCGTCAAGCAACGTTCGATCGATCGTTCACAAAGCTCACCCAGGCTGATGCCGATGTGAGCGGCCGCCTTGGGAACCAGACTGTGCTCGGTCAAGCCGGGGATCGTGTTCACTTCCAGCACCCAGGGACGGCCACACTCGTCCAGGCGAATGTCGACACGCGCCAATCCCCTGGTATCGATCGCCTTGGCAGCACAGAGGCCTGTCTCAATGATCGATGCGTTGACGTGCTTGGGCACACTCGAATTGAAACGATAGACAGTCGCGTCGTCTTCATACTTGGCCGTGAAGTCAAAAAACTCCCTCGGTGTTTCAATCTGGATGAGGGGCAGCGGTTCGTCGTCGAGCAGGCTGACAGTCCATTCCGTCCCGGGGATCGCCTGCTCCAGCAGTCCAAAGACGTCGTATTGGAAACATCTTTCCAGTGCTCGTGGCAAGTCGCCCGCGGACTTCACGATGCTGACGCCCAAACTCGAACCCTGCGCATCGGGCTTTACGACCAGCGGAAAACCAACTCGCAGAGCCAGTTCGACGGTCCGTCTTGGATCGTCCGAGGCGTGGACCAAGACGTAAGGAGGGGTTGGAACGCCGCGCTGAAAGAGCCGTTCCTTAGAAGCCGATTTACAGAACGCCAACCGCGAGGCTTCCGCACCGCTTCCCGTGTAGAGGACGTTCATTCGATCAAGAATGCCTTGGATTTCGCCGTCTTCTCCTTTTTGGCCGTGCAAAGCCAAAAACGCGACGTCAATATCGTGGAAGTGCGCAGCCTCGGGCGGCGTCAAAGCCGGATCGAGGCAGACGACTTCATGGCCGCGTTCGCGCAGGGCCGAGGCGACGGCGCTTCCGCTTTGCAGGCTGATTTCCCGCTCGTGCGACTCTCCACCGCAAAGCACGGCAATCCGCCGTCGTCTTGGCTCGTCAAAGTAGATCGCCCGCATCAGAGCGCCTTTTCGGTCAGTGCGGCATGCGGGATCGAGAATCCAGACTCGACCGGAACGAATGCCAGACTGTTCTATTCAGGCGGCCTCTTACCAGATTTTGATTTCCAACTCCAGATCGACTCCAAACTGCTCGGAAACCTTCGAGCGGGTCAGGTCGATGAGACGGAGCACGTCGTCGGATTTAGCGCCCGGGCTCGTCACGATGAAATTGGCGTGTCGATCGCTGATTTCAGCGGCGCCCACGCGAATTCCCTTCAAGCCGGCCTGCTCGATGAGGGCCCCGGCACTCAAGCCACGCGGGTTCTTGAAGATACAGCCGGCCGACTGAAACGACAGCGGCTGTGTCGCCTTTTTCATGATCCACAGCTTTCGCATGCGGCGGGTGATTTCTTCGGTGTCTCCCAGTTGAAGTTTCAGAGAACCTTCGAGGATCGCAAGCTCGTCGATATTGCTCTCCCGATAGCCGAAGGAGAGCTCGTCACCTTTCCGCGTGGAAATCTCGCCTTTGACATTCATCACGGTGACACTATCGACGTATTGCCCGAGGTCGCCGGCCCGTCCGCCCGCGTTGCCCCGGAAGGCGCCCCCGACCGTGCCGGGAATTCCGGAAAGCGTCTCCAACCCGGCCAACTCGGCTTTCACGCTTTGAGAGATCAACTGGGAAAGTAATGCCCCGGCCCCGGCGCGGACCGTCGAGCCGTCGATGGAAATCTGCGCGAACGACTCATCGACCAGCTGCAGCACGGCGCCGCTGACGCCCTCGTCGCGAACCAGGACGTTCGAGCCGCCTCCCAAAACGCGAACCGGAATCTGCTCGTCGTGGCAGGCCCGGACTACATGCCGCAATTCATCCACGTTGCGCGGGCGAACCAGGAACTGTGCCGGTCCGCCGATCTTCATCCACGTGTACGGAGCCAGCGGCTGATCACGAAGCGCGATTTCTTTGAACGCGTCGGTGGAACTCATAATGAACTCGGTCAATGTCCCCGGCTCCCATAGTCAACACGACGTCACCAGGGCGGGCTTCATCCTCTAAAGTCGCCATGATTCGGTCAAGGTTCGCACAATACCGCGCGCGGCCTCCCGCGTCGGCGATGGAGTGGACAAGTTCTTGCACGAGACGATCCGCGTTGGCGTCGACAGTTTCACGCGCCGCGTAGATCGGCGCGATCAATAACTCGTCGGCCAGCGCAAGGCTCTCGGAAAACTCCGTGAACAACGCCCGCAGCCGCGAGAGTTGATGCGGTTGGAATACGCACCACAACCGCCGACGATCGAATCGTTCGCGCGCGGCCATAAGTGTCGCGAAAACTTCTGTCGGATGGTGCGCGTAATCATCCACAAGTGTCACGCCGCGCCACGTTCCCTTCGACTCGAAGCGACGGCGGACTCCGCGAAATTGAGCGAGCGCCGTACCAATTTCTGTCGGCGACACGCCAAGATGGTGGCACAACGCGATCGCCGCCAGCGCGTTCACAACGTTGTGGCGACCGGGCAACCTCAACGAAAACTCGGAAAAGGGCGCGCGACCATGAAAGACCACGAAGCGAACGCCGTTCCGCGTCTGCCGCACGTCAGAGGCGTGCCAGTCGGAGTCGGCCGCCAGCGAAAACGTCTCGACGGGCGCGGACGCTGCCCG
This sequence comes from uncultured Planctomycetaceae bacterium, assembly GCA_964459965.1. Taxonomy (GTDB): domain Bacteria; phylum Planctomycetota; class Planctomycetia; order Planctomycetales; family Planctomycetaceae; genus DASPSM01. The sequence continues at coordinate 3,862 of CAYWOV010000006.1, forward strand.
CGCGACCTCGGCGGCCGCCTCGCAGTCGCCTCGCACGACTAAGATCCCGGTTGGCGAGACGCGCGTCGCAAATTGGCGGAAGGCTTCGCAAGTTTCCCCGAAGTCCCGAAAGTAATCGAAATGATCCGGCTCGACGGACAGGATCGCTGCACAGCTCGGCGACAAATCGAGAAAGCTGCGTCGATATTCGCAACTTTCCGCGACAAACAGCTCGCCAGCGCCCGTCCAGCCGCCTCTGCCCGACGCGCAAAGCTCCGCCCCGATGCAAGCTGAGGGGTCGCGTCCCGAGTGCAGTAGAATCGAGGCAACCATGGCCGCGGTCGTGCTCTTTCCGTGCGTGCCGGCGATGCACACTCCGGTGCGCGATCGCATTAAGACACCCAGCATGCGGCTGTACGCCAACTGCGGAATGTCGAGCTTCGCCGCCGCCTGTCGCTCGGGATTGTTTGCCGGGATGGCCGCGCTGTAGACAAGCACATCCGTTCGCGGCGGCAAATGATGAAGATCGTGACCTCGATGAATCTGAACGCCCCGCAGCCGAAATTTCTGATTGAGCGCGTCGTTGGGGTGTGAATCCGAACCGGTGATCGACCAGCCGAGGTCGAGCAGCAGCGAAGCGAGCGCACTCATGCCGCTGCCACAGATGCCGACCAGGTGCGCGGATCCGGATTTCCCGACTGACGGACTAATCGCGTGAGAAGTCCGAAAGGGAAGCACAAAGTCAGACGCGGGTGCCATATGCCATCCTGCTGAGACGCGAGAGTATGGCGAAAGCGTGCGACGCCCAAAAGAGCAGTTTTCCGTCTCCTTGCGTGCAAAAGCCGGTCGCTCGCACGATGCGGAGTTGCGTTGGATCGGGCCTGCACGATCGTCGAGAGCGCAGTCGAGCCATCCCTCGCTACCTTTCCAATTCCTTGTTTCGCGCGCGATGCTCGCGAATGGCATTTGCGTTTTTCGAATCCCCGCGCGCATACTGAGGTCGTGCTGCGCCGGGTCTGCGTTCCCCGCAGACGATCGAAGCTGAATCAAAGGAGATGGTGATGCAGCCCTTCGACAGTTGCCCCGATTGTGCGTCCCCCGTTTTTCCGCCCGTTACGCGCCGCCAGTTCGTCAAGACCGTCGGTGCGACGGCAGCGGTCGTTTCGGCGGCCGCGATGCCTCGCGTTGCACCGGCCGAAAGCGCCGCGACCAAATCAACCTCCGAAAGCCTCGCCAAGAAACTCTACAGGTCGCTCTCCGCGGCACAGCGTGAAAAGGTCTGCTTTCCCTGGGATTACAGCGACGAGCGCGGTCTGTTGCGGATGCACGTTGCCAACAATTGGCAAATTACCCGCGAAAAAGTGGCCAGTCCTTTCTTCACCAAGGACCAGCAGGAGTTGATCGAGGCCTTGTATTTCGGCCTGTATAGCCCGGATTGGAAGGATCGCATCCGCAAGCAGCTTGCCGACGACGCGGGCGGTTACGGCAAGGCACAATCGATCGCACTTTTCGGCACGCCAGAGAGCGGAAAGTTCGAATTCGTGATGACGGGCCGTCATCTGACGATTCGCTGTGACGGCAATTCCTCCGAGCACGTGGCCTTTGGCGGCCCAATCTTCTATGGCCATGCGGCGCACGGCTTCAACGAGAAACCCGATCATCCGGATAATGTCTTCTGGCATCAGGCGCTCAAGGCCAACGCGCTCTATCAGATGCTCGACGGCAAGCTTCGCAAAGAAGCGTTGATCGAACGGGCGCCGCAAGAAAGCGACGTCCAATTCCGCAACCGCGCGCAGATCGCCGGATTGCCCGCCTCGGAGCTTTCGTCCGATCAAAAGACGCACCTCAAGAGCGTCGTCGAAGCGCTGATCGAGCCCTATCGCACGTCGAATCGCGACGAGGTGCTGCGCTGTCTGACCGCTCAGGGCGGCCTCGACGCTTGCCGGATTGCATTTTTCCAATCTGACGATTTGGGCAATGATAAGGTCTGGGATATTTGGCGGCTCGAAGGCCCCTCTTTCGTCTGGCACTTCCGCGGCAGTCCGCACGTACACGTGTGGGTCAATGTTGCCGACGATCCTTCGGTGAAAATCACCGCTACGGGTTGATCCCCATTGTCGACGCTCGGTCGCGTGGGTATGCTGTCACCCTTTCGCAGGGTCTGCTCTTTCGAAACGGCATTCGTCTCTCGTCGCGGGCGCACTTCGTTTTTCTATTTCGCGTCCGCGAATACGGCTTGCGAACCAAAGGAGGTCGATTGTGATCGAACATTTTGCAGCGTCCGCACAGCGCCAGGTGAGCCAGACCTTGTCGGTCGGCGACCTTCGCTCGAGTGTCGATTCAGTGCAAAATGATTCCGTCAAAAGTCCTTCGATGTCTCGCTTCGCCGTGAATCAGATGACGACCTATCGCTGGTCGCTGCAGCGCGACTTGGAGTTTTATCGAGAGGAAGGTTTCGAAGCCGCCGGACTGTGGCGGCCGAAATTCGCCGGGATGGATGACGACGAGCGTGCGATTGACCTCGTCCGCTCCTCGGGCCTCACGATTTCGAGTCTTTCGTTTGCCGGCGGCTTCACCGGCCTGAACGGGTCCAGCTTTTTTGATGCCGTCGACGACGCCCGACAGGCGCTTCAAACGGCCAGTTCGGTCGGCGCGGAGTGCCTGGTGTTGGTGAGCGGGCCGCAGAGAGGCCACATTCGCAGCCATGCCCGGCGGCTTTTGGTTGACGCAATCAGGGCCCTGGCCGACGATGCGGCCGAATTGGGCGTCACCCTGGCACTCCTGCCCATGTCGCCGGATATTTCGTCCGGTTGCTCGATCATAAGCTCGCTGGATGAAACACTCGACATCATCGACCGCAGCGATCGCGGAGCCCGGATCGCCTTTGACGTGTTCCATCTTTGGCGGGAGCCACGTCTCGTCCGCCGCATTCCCGAATTGGCGCCCTATGTCGCGGTCGTTCAGCTGAGCGATTGCGGCGGCGTTCCCCGATCGCGATACGACCGTTGCCGCCCTGGCGACGGTCGCATCCCTTTGACGGCGATTGTGCACGCGTTCGACGAGGCGGGTTACGGCGGCTATTATGAGCTGACGGTTTGGTCGCACGAGCTTTGGAAATCGGACTACGCCGAGATGCTCCGCGAATGCCGGGCGCGCTTCGACATTCTCTGTCGCCGGCAGGTGCCGCTGCAATCCGTTCGCCGCTAGTCGTCGCGACGGTGCGGCCCATCCGCGGGCTTTCCGGCTGTCCCGACTTAATTGAAACGGGCAAGCTGTCGGCTCGCCCCACGGGCATAAGGCATGTCGCACGAGTCGATCTCAATCGATGAACTCGCCACTCGAATCGGACGCGACCGTCGCGATGTCGAGAAGCTCGCCAACCGCGGGCGTATCCCAGGTCGGAAAGTCGGCGGCGTTTGGCAATTTCATCCGACGGAAATCCGCCACTGGCTCGAGCACGAGATGCGCGGCTATTCCGACACCGAGCTGGCCGCTCTCGAGGAGGGACAGCGCTCCGAGGAAGTGGAAGAAGACACGCCCATTCTCAGGCGGTTATCCGCAGAAACGGTTCAGGTTCCCTTGCAAGGCCGCACGAAACGTTCGGTGATCGAGAGCCTGATCGAGGTCGCCGGCCGCACCTGGCAAATCTGGGAGCCGGCTAGCGTGCTCAAAGCGGTCCTGGAGCGCGAAGAGATCTTTTCCACCGGATTTGAGAACGGCGTCGCCATTCCACACCCGCGCAATCCGCTTCCCGACGTGTTGGGCCAGTCAATCGTTGCCTTCGGCCGCACCCTCTCCGGCATCCCTTTTGGAGCACCGCGGCGGCAGCTTAGCGACGTCTTCTTCCTGGTCCTGTGTCGCGATTCGCGGTCGCATTTGCACGTTTTGGCGCGCCTCGGCCGGCTGATCCAGTCACCCGGTTTCCTCGATGGGTTGCGTACTGCCGAAACGAGCCAGGCCGCTTACCAGGTGATCGCCCAGGCCGACAAAGAGTTGGGCAGCGAGTGACGCCATTGGATCAGCTGACTACGGCGAAGTCAGCTTGCTCCTTGGCGAACATCTATTTCTGTGGACCAACTGAGGATAAAATTCCAATGGCCCACGGAATTGCCGTCGTCATTCAATCATTCTGGTAAAAACGCGAACTGGAAATGTCCGCTGAAACTGACTTGGTCGGCGAATCGCCGGCTGCTTCAACAGGACCCAGTGCTTCACCTGGGCTGGCTGTGGATGATCCTACCGCGATCACCACTCCGGACGGTTGTCCAAACCCGCTCGGATGGGGACAGGTCTTGGAGGCGTTTCGCGATCAGAGCACATCGTGGTCGGTTCGTACGGACGGCGCTTCTTTCTCCGGCCGCACGCTGGGGAGCGGTCGCCCCCTCTACTTTCTGAACGGGCTCTCAGGGACTTCGGATCTCTATTGCCTCATTGTGTGGTTGTTGAAGGATGATTTTCGCTGTGTGGTATTCGATTATCCCACACGCCATGAACAAAAGCGCCGGATTGTCGCGCCTGAGGCATTGGCGGTCGGCCTCTTCGCTGCCGCCGATTTGCATGGCGATTCGGCCTTTTCGTTGTTCGCCACGTCGTTCGGCGGTCTCGTTGCGCTTTCGGCGATGACAGAGAGGCCCGTCAGAATTGACCGAGCGATTCTGCAGGCGGGCTTTGCACACCGAAAACTCAGTGCGGCGGAACGTCTCCTGTGCCGCTTGGGGCGATTTGCACCGGGCACGCTGGCACGCGTTCCGTTCCTCGAGACGTTTCAACGAGCCAATCATCAGCGATACTTTCCCCCCTTCGATCGCAGTCGCTGGGGGTTTTTCACGGACAACATGGGCCGCACGCCGATTCGTGACGCCGCCGAACGGGCCGCGCTTGTCGCCGCCTGTGATTATCGGCCGCGCCTGGCGGAGGTTCGCCAGCCAGTCCTTTTGATTCGCTCCGAACACGAAGGGCTCATGTCGGCCGCCTGCAACGAAAATCTGCAGCGCGGTTTGCCGAAGGCCACCACCGAAATGCTGCATTCGACCGGACCGTTGGCGCATCTCGCGCACCCGCATCGGCTGGCGAAGTTGGTCAGAACCTTTTTCGAGGACACACCACAGCCCGCGGCCGTCGACGGCTCGATCTGCTTGAACGAAGCGCGCTGACTGGACAATTAAAGGCGAACCGATCAAGGTTTCAGAAAAGCTGATCGCCTTTCACAGAACAAGGTTCCCGAAACCATGCCGCAGGACTTGCCGGAACAGCTGGATGTGATTGCGGTGGGCGCCCACCCCGACGATGTCGAGATCGCCTGCGGCGGGACGCTCGCCAAACTGGTCAAACAGGGCTACCGCGTGGGAATCGTGGACCTCACCGACGGGGAACCGACGCCGCACAGCCCCGGTCCCGAAGTCCGCCTTGCCGAAGCGACTGAGGCGGCGCGGATTTTGGGTGTCCAAGTCCGCAAGACGCTCGAATTGCCAAACCGCCGCCTTTTCGACAGCTTTGAGGCGCGGGTAGCTTTGGCGAAAGTTTTCCGGATGTACCGGCCAGAAATTGTCATCGGTATTGGCGACAAAACGCCGATGGCCTCTCCCGATCATTGGCAGGCCATGCAAATCACCGATGCAGGCGTGTTCTATTCGCGACTGACAAAGTGGGACGACACGTTCGATCGACTGCCGCCGCACACGATTCGCCGTCAAATCTGGTTCCCCTTGGGCTTCCAAATGACGCGGGTGCCCTCCGGCGGGCAATTTGTCGTGGATATTTCCGACACGCTCCCGATAAAATTAGAAGCCATTCGTGCCTATCGAACTCAATTTCCCCCCACGAAAGAACGGGTGTTTCCAATGCTGGAGGGTTATAACCGACTCTTCGGACAAAGCGCCGGTTTTGAGGCGGGCGAGCTCTTCTTTGGCACGGCGATAGTAGGCGTAACAGACTTGGTGCAAACGGTGTCGGGACGGAGGCCCGCTCGGACGGCTTTGACGCCGGCCGAAACCTGATGAACGAAGACGTGCATCAGTGAGAGTCAATCTACGATCGGTCCGGTAAACGACATGCAACTGCGCTGGGGCCTGCGAAGCATCACGGGCGACTACCGCGAGAACAATGAGGATCGCGGCTTCGCGGACCCTCGGGGGCGCTATTTCATCGTCTGCGACGGCATGGGCGGACAGGCCGCCGGCGAAAAGGCGAGCGAAATGGCCGTCAAATACGTCTCCGACCATTTCGAAAAGCATCTGGATTTCGAGAACGGCTCTCCGGAACAGGTCCGCAAAGGGATCGACGAAGCGCTCCGCAATGCCAATATCGAAATCATGGCCCTCGGCGAAGTTGATCCGCAGCTTTGCAAGATGGGGACGACGATTGTCTTTATGCTCTGCGTCGCTAACCGGTTCTACGTGGGTGGGGTCGGCGACAGCCCCGCCTTCCGGCTCAGCGACGGGAAACTCGAAAAGCTAACCAAGGACCATTCCCTCACGCAGGCCCTCATCGACGCGGGAACCATTTCCCAGGACGAAGCCCGCACGCATCGCTTTAAGAACGTGCTGTGGCGGTACATCGGTACCAAAGAGGGAGGAGCCGGGACCGATCCGAAGGTGTTCCCTTTGGCGCACGGCGATCGGTTCGTGCTCTGCTCCGATGGGGTCGTCGAAGGCGTCTCTACCGACAAGCTCAAAGAAGTGCTGGAAAAGAACACCGACCCGCAGGCCACGGCCGACGCCATTGTTGAGGCCGCCCGATCCGGGGGCTCCCAAGACAATATTACCTCTCTGGTCGTTTTCGTCGGTTGATGCTTTTTCGCAACATGCCGGCCTCCCCTTCCCTGTCCTCCCGCCCCTATCCCTGATTTGTCCGGCCCCCCAATCCACGCTCCCGGCGACCGGCAATGTGTGCATAAAGTGTTAATACGCGGTAAGATTGCCAACGCGGGCCATCCCGGTCGAGTCTGCCGGCTGGGTTGAGTCTGCCGATACACCCACCGTGATAATTGAAAGTTGGAGCTTGTCCATGCCGAAGTCGGCTTTGCGGTCCCTCGTAGCATTAATTCTCACGGGCCAGGTCGTTGCGAGCGGCGAGACGGCCTACGCTCAACACAAATCGGCCACAGCTTCGGCATCGACATCGTCGACCGAGAAAAAATCCAAGCTCGACCTGCTCACCGACGGAATGAAGTCCGCCGAGGGGCTCTTCAAGATATGGTACAACGACCAGCGTCTGCTCATTTTGCTTAAGTCGAGCGACCTGGACAAAGAATTCATCGTCTTGACTTCGATTGCCAAGGGCATTAGCCACAACAACGTCATCGGTGGAATGACTTGGGGCTTCGACGATGACGTGCTCTGGGTCTTTAAGAAGGTGGGCGACAATATTCATGTCCTCAGGCGTAACGTGCGCTTCACCGCCAACCCGGGCACTCCCGAGGCGGAAGCCGTCTCAATGGCCTATAGCGACAGCGTGCTCTATTCGCTGCCCATCGTGACCGATGCCGACGGCGGCCACGTCGTCGATTTCACCCGCGCCTTCATGAACGACGATCAGGGAATCGGCCGGTCGATCGGCTCTCCGGGAATGCCGTTCCACTTCACGTCCGATCGCTCCACCTGGGGCAAGATCAAGGCGTTCAAGGACAACGTCGAACTGCGGGTCAATGCGGTCTACAGCGGAATGCAAGACCTCACCACGGTCATCGATCCGCACGGCGTGCAGGTAACGGTCCACTACGGCATCAGCCGGCTTCCCGCGTCCGATTTCAAGTCCCGCAAGGCCGACGATCGCGTCGGTTACTTCCTCACGGTGCGCAAGAATTTCTCGGAAAAGGAGGACGACCAGCACTTCGTGCGGTACATCAATCGCTGGAACCTCAAGAAGGAAAGCTCCGACGGAACCGTCTCGGCACCCGTCAAGCCGATTACGTTCTACATCGAAAAGACCGTCCCCAAGGCGCTCCGCCCGTACGTGGCCGAGGGAATCCTCGAATGGAACAAGGCGTTTGAAAAGCTCGGTTATTACAACGCCATGCACGTCTACCAGCCCGGCGAATACGAAGCCCGTGAGGAAGACATCGATCCCGAGGACATTAATTACAATTTCTTCCGCTGGATCACCGCCGAGGCCGGCTTCGCCATGGGCCCGTCGCGAGTGAATCCCAAGACAGGCGAAATCCTCGACGCCGATATCATCTTCGACGACAGCTTCCTGCGCTATTGGAAGCAGGAATACGAAGTCATGACGCCGCAGACGGTGGCCGAACTGTTCGGTCAGCCGGTGGGACGGCAGACTTTCCAAAAGCTCATGCATGAAATGGATCACGCGCGAGAGCACGGTGCCGATCACCACTGTGCCTATTGCCAGGGAATGCAGCACCAGATGGGCTTCGCCGCCTCAGTCCTTATGGCCCGCGGCCTGACCGATGACAAAGGCAAGCTGCCGCCGGAATTCGTGCACCAGGCCTTAAAGGAAGTCGTCATGCACGAGGTGGGACACACGCTCGGCCTGCGGCACAACTTCAAGGCCAGCGCCTGGAAAGATCTCAAGCAGCTCGACGACAAGGCCAAGCATCCGAACGAGCCGATCGTCGCCAGCGTGATGGACTACAGCCCCACCAATATCGCGCCGGCCGGAACGCCCCAGGGCTACTACTACACGCCCACGATCGGGCCGTACGACTACTGGGCCATCGAATACGGTTACAAGGACATCTCCGGGAACGAGTCAGAAGAGCTGGCAAAAATCGCCGCCCGAGGCGCCGAGCCGGCGCTGCAATATGCGACGGACGAAGACGTCTACCTGGGATCCGATCCCCGGGTCAACCTGTTCGACCTGGGTCACAATCCCATCGACTTCACTGAGCGGCAAATGAAGCTCTCCACCGAGCTGATGCCAAAATTGCTCGAACGGGCCGTCAAAAAAGGCGAGGGTTATCAAAAGGCCCGCCAGGCCTTCAACAAGTTGTTCGTGGAGTATTGGCGGACCGCCCGCTTTGCCGCGAAGTTTCCGGGCGGGATTTTCGTCCATCGCGATCACGACGGCGATCCGAACGCGCGGCCACCGTTCACTCCTGTGACGGCAAAAGAGCAGCGCGAGGGAATGAAGCTGGTCGCGGACCACGTCTTCAAAACGCCGGGCTACGATCCCAAGCTGCTCAACTACCTGCCGGCGACGCATTGGACTCATTGGGGCATGTCCTTTCCCTACCGCCTCGATTATCCCATCTCCGAGTCTGTCGCCCTGATGCAGTCCATGATCCTTTATGAACTGCTCAACCCGATGACGATGGAGCGGCTCCACGACAACGAGCTCAAGACGTCTTCCGAAACCGACCGTTACACCCTGGCCGAACACTTAAGGACGATGGTCGAGACCATCTTCTCGGAGTGGAAGGACCCGAAGGCCGGCAAATACACCGATACAACTCCGTACATCCCGGCCTTCCGTCGGAATCTGCAACGAATGGCCCTCAAGGATCTGGCCTACCTCGTGCAGGAACCCTACAGCGGACCGGAGGACGCGCGGACTTTGGCACGCATGCACCTGCAACACCTTTCCGTACAAATCGGGGGACTGCTGTCGGGGAAGAAGGACTTCGTGCTCGACGACTACACGAAGGCCCACCTGCTCGATTCGCAAAAGCGGATCGATCAGATTCTCAACGCGCGGGTCCAACTGCAGAGCGTGGATTGATCCTGAGATGAGCACCCGCCAGACAGGGATCGGTTTGGCGGTCGTCGCCGCCGTGTCGCTGGCGGTTCTGTGGCTGACGAATCTGCCGCTTGGCGTTCCAGGCGAGTGGGCCTGGAGCCGCATTCCGCTCGCTTCGGGCGAGTGGGTCCTGTTGATCCTCGGCTGGCTCGCCGCGGCCGTCGTCGGGGTGCTCTACTTCGGACTGGTGGCTGCCGGCACGATTCGCCTGGAACAGGCGAGTCGTTTCGAGGCGGCCGCGTGGCTTGCCGCGCTCGGCGCGGCGGGTTTCGTCTGGCTCTGGGCCCTGCAAGAGAGCCCAGCCCCTCCGCAACACGCGCTGGGCAAATCGGGTTGGGTGCTGTATTACCCGGCACATGAAGGCTACTTCGAGCAGGCGCGGTACGTCATGCGGGACGTGCCCTCGTATCTGGCGGGATACGAAGGCCGTATGCGCGAGGGCGATTACTTGCACTTGGGAACGCATCCGCCGGGGCTGATGCTGTTCCACCGCGCGTGCGTCAATTTGTGCGGTCGCGCTCCCGCGTTGTGCGACCTGTTGCAGCGAACTGAGCCGGCGTCGTTTCGCGACGCGATGGATGTCACCACAAATTCCGAATTCAAAGGTCGCCGGCCGATCAATCCGACTGACGTCGCAGCGCTCTGGCTCGCGGCTCTGATCACGCAGGCAATCGCGGCGCTCACGATCGTGCCGCTCTATCTCTTGATTCGCCGCACGCATTCGCGGTCGACAAGCTGGTGGACGGCCGCGCTCTGGCCGCTCGTTCCCGCGCTCGCGATCTTCCTGCCAAAGTCGGACGCCCTGTTTCCCTTCTTTGACGTGCTCTTTCTCTGGTTATGGCTCGAAGGCTTTGCACGCGGGCGGCTGGCACTCTGCGCGTTGGCGGGGGTCGTTTTCTGGCTGGGGATGTGCATGAGTCTTGCCGTCCTGCCGGTCGCGGTTGCGGCTGGGTTGCTCACGCTGTGGGAGTCGCTTTTTTGCCGTCGCGAGGAGCGGATCGTCTTGCGGCTCCGAGATTGGGCAACACGAATCGCCGCGGCCGCCACCGGATGGACGATCCCGCTGCTTCTCTTATGGTTGCTCGGCCATATCAATCTGCTGGCAGTCTGGCAATTGAATTTGCGAAACCACGCCACTTTCTACGACCACTACACCAGAACGTATTGGAAGTGGCTGCTGGCCAATCCCATCGAATTGGTCTTCGCCATCGGTGCGCCCTTGGCCGTTGCCGCGGTGGTCGGCTTTCGATCGAGCATCGCCGGCGGCTGGCGGACACGGGCGATGGGCCCCTTTTGGTGCCTGACGGCTACCTGGCTGGTGCTCTGGCTCTCCGGAAAAAACATGGGAGAAGCGGCCCGGTTGTGGCTGATCTTCATGCCGTGGGTCGTCTGGCTCGCGGCCGGGTATTTCGCCCCGTTAGCCCCGCGCCCGAACGAGACAGCCAAGAGCGGGCCGCCGGTCACGCGGGCCGCCGTCCTTTTCGTCCTGCAAATGGTTGTCGCCATCGGCACCGTGACGCGCGTGACCGGATTCGACTTTCCGGATGCGCCGGACGCGAAAGGCGTAACGGTCCGCGAAAGACTGCCGGTGAACCGCATTGCCTCCGCCGCCGTAAATTCGATCCGCCCAACCGCTCATTGATCGCGCCGCCTCCCCGGCCCGATAAGTGAAGTGGCAACGCGGAAGACGAAGGCGGACGGATGCATAAATCCAGAATTCTGGCTCAACATCTCTGCGTCATCCGCCATCCGACGGTCCTCTGGATCTCGTTGTTCGCCGTTTGTTGCGGAGCGGTGCTCACCGGCTGCACGGTCCAGACGCAGAAGTTCCTGGAGCCGCGAGACATCGGCGACAAGGTCACCGAGGCCGATCTCGACTCCTTCTTGCAGGTCGTCAACGAGCTTCCGGACAAAAAGCTGCCGGAGATGCCGGCCCTCTTTAAAAAGCCACCCACTTGGGACGAGCAGCGGACCTTGCCGGTGAACGAACTCGTCCGCGAAGAGACGGACGAACTCGACAAAATGTGGAATGACGAAAACCTGATCCGCCACCTGGCCAAAGACCGCGCTCTCAAGAAGGCGCTCAAGCAGCGTTTATCGCTGCCGCAATTCGTCGGCCTGGTGAAGACCATCGGTGTGGCCCTCGCGCGGAACGCGGTGCGGCCCGACCAGAATTTGCATCAGATCGTCGAGCAGGGAAAAAAGCGGCTCGAAGCGCTCCGCAAACAGACGCGGCGATTCAATCAGTTGAAACCCGATGAGCGCCACGTCGTGTTGACGACGGCCGTCTGGATCACGCGAATCGACCGGGCCCGCCGCCTGCTGCAGGTTCCGCCCGAGAACCGAGCCATGGCGAGCGAGCACCTCGAGCGGCTGAAGACCATCTTTCCGGCTGAATTCACGGCCAATCCCTTCGACTCGATCGCCGATCAGATTGAGGAACTCGGCATGTCATTCGAGGAGCAGCGGCAGACGGGGCTCGACGCCGAGATCGATTGGAAGGAAAGCGACGCCCTCCGCGGCAACGATCCGCCCGATGAACCATAGCGACGAGTCGTAGTGGTGGGCGCGCTATTGCGCGCTCTTCACATCCGGACGCAGCCGGCGGGCTTCGCGCAGATAGACATGCACCATGTCGGCCTGCGTCTTGTCCGTATTGAGATGCAGCAACACGCGGATGCACCGCGCCACGCTGCTGCGGACAGGAATTTCGCTCGCGCACAACAGGGGCACCTGGTGCATGCCGAGCGTTCGCGCGGCCTCGGCCGGAAAGCTCGAGGTCAGATCCGAGCTGGTGGTAAAAATCGCCGAAACGATTTCTTCAAACTGTTCGATCTGGTTCGCGCGGAGGATTTCTTGCAACAACTCGGTGGTTGCCGCCTGGATGTCGTCCGGCGTATCGGCTTCCACACTGGTGGCGCCTCGAATTCCTCGCACGGGCATGGGTCGAAACCGTCTCACGTTGAACCGGGTTGGCGCTAATTCGCCTTAAATCTAGCACGCGTTGCTGCCAATCGCGAACTTGTTTTTCCGCGGCCGCTGATTGTTCGG